>RFJF01000650.1 GCA_003695455.1 Chloroflexota bacterium | reverse complement strand
GTCTTTTTTTTTACGGTTGTTTCTAATTCTGTTGGCCCACGCATTGGCGGTTAACCGACCGCACTACCCAAAATACGTGGTAACGGGTGAAAACGCATTTTCGATAATCCGGGTACTGCATTTCAGATGAAAATAATCTGTGCGCCTTCGCTCTTTTCCATAAATTCCATGGCACCGATTACTTCGTCAACGTTCTCAGACAAATCTTCTTTTTCCAGTTTCATCATGTCCATGGCCATGCGGCAGCTGTACAGTTCGCCGCCGGCATCGTGAATCATTTCCAGAAATTCGTCAATGGGCGGAAAATCGAGTTTTTCAATTTCCTTGCGCATCATCGAGGTGGCCATATCGGTCATGCCGGGCAAAACGCCAACAATGTTGGGCATGTGCATTGCCGGATTGCCGACCGGGGTGGCTTTGAGGTGGTTCATAGTTTTCTTGTTGACGATGTCCAGCCCCCAGAATGTGAAGAACATCATGACATCAATGCCTTCCATCAGGGCGGCATTGGCCAGTACCAACCCGGGGTAGGCCATATCAAGCGTACCTTTTGAACAGATAATCGCTAATTTGCGGTTGCCGCTCTCGCTCATTTTAGTCTCCTGTAAAATTTTTGATTTGGGGAGCCGGGATTTGGCAGTTTTGTTACTCTCCCGACTCCTTTTTTATTTATAGATTGATTTACTACTCTGCATCTGCCCCGATTGTTTAAATGCAACCGGTGGGTTTGCCCAGGCCAGATACCAACGCCACTTTTTTGGCCGGCCCTTTGGGGAAAAGTTTGTACAGCTCTTTGGTGGGTACGCCGGCTTGTTTGGTGATGCGGCGCAGAGTGGGCGCTTCGCCGGTGGCAGAAAAGTCATTGCGTGAAAACTCAATTACTTTCCAGTGACCTTCTGTAAGCGGGGCGATGCCAATTTCCTCGGCCAGAGCTTCGGCAATGTCTTTGCTCCAGTCGTTGGGGTTGGCCATAAAACCTTCTGCATCAACTTCTATTGTTTTTCCGGCAATTTCTTTGGTAGGCATAATTTTGTCTCCTTGTTGTAGAGTAAGTAGGGTTAATTTAATGTTGGGTTATTTGGGTTGGTGTTCACCAACCGTTTTGAGTACTGTCAGGGTTTTGGCTAACCCTGTTCTTACCGATGGGTCGTTGAGTTGTTTGATAATGCTGAAGAGTGAGGTGTCAACCGGTTCGGCGCTTTGGGCCGTTTCTGCGGTGTTCTTGAGCATGGTCATAATTTCTGGCTGGGTCATTTCTTTGACGGTTTGCAGAATAAGAACCACGTTATCGGCCAGTTGCTGCACGTCATCTTCTGTAAAGGATGTCACCACGCGGTCAATCATATCCAGCCCGCCCTGCAAAAAGACAAAGTAGCCTTTGCGGTCCATTTCATCAAGCTGTTTCATAACTGTCAGAAACGCTTCCTGGCTGAGCAAACCGGCGTCGCTCACAAATTCGGTCAGGCTTTCCATTTGATCGAGCATTTGCTCAATGTTGCGGGTGTTGCGGGCCAGCCGTTTGAGCAGCCGCAGCATATCTTCAAGTTGCACGTACTGCTGAATTTCTTCCAGTTGGGTAACGGTCAATTTGAACAGGTCGTTGCCGATGGGGATCAGGTCATCTTTGAGTTCGTCAAATTCCTGCTGGCGGCGTTTCTGGCGCTGGGCTTCTTCGGTTAAAAATTCTACCTGTGTGACCAGCCGGTCCAGCTTTTGATTCAGTTCTAAAATGGCGGGGTCTGCGGTAATTGTCTGGCTCATGATGCGCCTCCTAGGCCCACTTGCCGGCCATTGACATTTGGGCGGTAATGGGCATTTCTTTGCCTTTGAGCAGCACGTTCCAGTAAATCCAGCGGAACATCATTTTGCCCCAGTGGTTCATTTCGCTCTCTTGCAGCAGCGAGAAGGGGCCAATGCCGGGCAGCGGGAACTTGCCGGGCAGGGGTTCCACATCGTAGTTGAAATCAATCAGAATACCCTTGCCAAAGCCACTTTCAATGTAGCAGTTGGCGTGACCGTCAAATTCGTGGTTCATTTCCAGCCCGTCAATGTAGCGCATAAAGTTTTCTACAAAGACTTCGGCGGCAAAGTGGGCCACCGAGCCGGCCTTGGAGGTGGGCAGGTTGGCGGCATCACCCAGGGCAAAGATGTTATCGTGTTTGGTTGACAGGAAATTGCCTTTATCTACCGGCACGTAGTTCAAATCGTCGCCCAAACCGGAGCGGCCAATCACGTCGGCCCCCATGTTGAGCGGAACCGTAACCAGCAGGTCGTAGGGCACTTCTTCCTCTTCATACGAGACAATCACATTTTTATCCGGTTCCACCCGTTCAATCAGAAAATCCGGCACCACTTTAATGTTCTTTTCTTCCAGAATATTGCCCAGCAGTTTGGCGGCGCGGGGTTTGGTGAACGCGCCGGGCAGCGGCGTGGCCAGGGTCAAATCCACTTTGTGGCGGATGCCCATTTTGTGAAAATACCAGTCGGCCAGAAAAATGAATTCCAGCGGGGCCACCGGGCATTTGTAGGGCAAATCCACAATGTTGACCACCAACCGGCCGCCGTCCCAGGTGCGCAAATGTTTGGCCAGGGCGTTAGCGCCTTCAAAAGTGTAAAAATCGTGGATGGACTTGCGCCATTCGCCGTTGTGCAAGCCGGGGGTTTCATCGGGGCGGGGAGTGGTGCCGGTGGCAACAATCAGAAAATCGTAGGGCAGAACGCGGCCATCTTTGACCAGTTTAACCTGGTTTTTGTCCGGCTCAATCAGTTCGATTTCTGACATTACCATTTCAACGCCGGCGGGAATAAAATCTCGCTTGGGTTTGATGACATCGTTGGGGCCGTAAATGCCAAAGGGAATGAACAGGAATCCGGGCTGGTAGTAGTGGGTTTCATCCTGATCCACAATGGTGATTTTCCACTCATTGAGGTCCAGCATGTGGCTGAGTTTGTTGGCAACCATGGTGCCGGCGGTTCCGGCGCCAAGAATAACTAATTTTTTCATGGGGATTGCTCCTTTGTGTTAGCGGGCAAGTTGGGCAATGGTGTCCAGCTTGCTCATCAGACTGGTTCTTTCATCAATAATGTAGGCCACAATGTTGGCAATTCGCTGCACCAGCGAAAGCACGTGGGCCTGTTCATCCTGATCCAAATAAAACACATCGTTAATGTGGGTGCCGATAATTTGCGGGTTGACCCCAAATTCGGCGGCCACAGCTTGCACAGCTTCTTCCGACGGCGGCCACGCCTGCGGGGCGATGCCACCCACAAAAACCATCCCCTGCAATTCTGTGCCCACCCGAATCATGGCCCGGGCGCAGAGCAGGCCGCCCAGGTGGCTGGGCGAAAACTTCGGTTCCAAATCCAGCGTGTGCGCCATATCGTGCCATTGGTCCACACATTTTTGTACAGCTTGCGGTTGGTCGCTGATGGCTTCAAACAGGCCGCAGGGGTTGCTGACCCGGGTTGCCGGCTGGCCGTTGATGTCGGTGACGACCATCATCACGCCCAGCGCGTCGGCAAAGGTGTCCTGAATGAGTTGCACACAGTGAAGCGGGAACAGGTTGGAAAATTCGCCGTTTTGGGGGGTGGAGGCGGGTTGAATTTGAACGGCGGGTTGAACATCGGGTTGGGCCGGTTCAGCAAGCCCCTGCGATTGCAGCCAGTTGTTGACTTGAGTTTTGGGGAAGCGCCACTGCTTGCCCACTTTGACCGCCGGAAGCTTCCCGGATTCTGCCATCCGGTAGATGGTTGAGCGATCAACGTGGAGCAGTTCTGTCATTTCTTTGGAAGTTAGCATTGTCGTCGTCCGTGCCTGAGTGTTTGTGAAATAATCAACAACTTAACCTGAGTATAATGCAGAATATGCAGATGCGGCAGTGACAAATGTCACAAAATGTGCGTGACATTTGTCACTATCTGCATTGTGTGGCGTAAAATGCAGATAGTGCAGATTATGCAGATAAAATGATGCATATTGTGCAGAGAGGTGGTGAGGGTCAGACCGGTGTTTGTTTGTGGCAAATTGCCCGCTGTGTTAGAATCCGGGCCAATGAACAACCAAACATCACCGCGGCCCCGGCGCACGAGCATTCGCCTGTGGCGCAAAAATAAAAGCTTCATTTACAACTTGCACCCGCCCCGCATCCCGGCGGCGGGCGCGCGTTTCTCTTACACCCTGGGCATGGGCGGGCTGGCTGTGCTGGCAACGGTCATCACCATTTTGAGCGGCGTGCTGCTGATGTTCTACTACGTGCCCACCGTTGAGCAGGCGCACCCCAGCCTGACCTACATTGACAGTGTGGTTGCGTTTGGCCGGCTGCTGCGCTCGTTGCACTTCTGGGCCGGGCAAATGCTGCTGCTGGTGGCGCTGGTTCACGTGGCGCGGATTGTGTTCACCGGCGGCTACCGCCCCCCGCGCGATTTCAACTGGCTCATCGGGCTGGGGCTGCTGGTCATCCTCCTGCTCTGGAATTTTACCGGCTACACCCTCCGCTGGGACGCCGACAGTATTTGGGCGCTGCTGGTGGGCACCAACCTGCTCAAGGTTGTTCCCCAAATTGGTGACCGGTTGTACAAAATTGTGGTTGGCGACGTGACGCTGGGTGCGGCGGCGCTGCTCAGATTTTATGCGTGGCACATTTTTGGACTGACGTTATTCGGCGTCACCGGGATTGGCTACCACATCTGGCGCATCCGGGTGGATGGCGGCATCTCGCATCCCGTGCCGCAGCCCGGCCAACCCCGCGAGTACATTTCCCGCGAGACACTCTTCTTCCGCGAAATTATCACCGCGCTGGTGGCAACCGCCGGCCTGCTGGTGCTGGCAGCGCTGGCCCCACCCGCGCTCGGCCCGCAAGCCGACCTGTCGGCGGCGGGCGTCAGCGAGGTGAAAGCGCCCTGGTTTTTTCTGGCGGTGCAGGAAATGCTGCGAGTCATCTCTCCGCTGTGGGCCGGCTGGCTCATTCCGCTGGGAGCGCTGATTCTGCTGGCGCTGATTCCCCTGCTGGACCGGCGCGGCCCGGGTCGCGGCCGCTGGTTTGCCCGCGAGCGGTGGCAGGTGCAGGCGCTGTTCGGCGTGATTGCGCTGGCGGCGCTGGCGCTCACCGTGGTTGGCGCGCTGCGCTGATTCGGCTGTAACCGTTTGCCTTCGGCTGCATCTAAAAAATAACGTACTTTGGTCACGGGTCACCGGTCACTTGCAAATAACAAAGGACAGATGACAAATGACGCACTCATCATAAACATATCGACACTTTTTTGTCGATGTAAAAACGTAAGACGCTAATGTTTACCACCCTGCAACGAAAAATCCTGTTTGTAACCGGCGTGGCGCTGCTCATCGGCGCAACTGCATTTGCCGTGTGGCAGAGTGGGCAGGTCGAGTGGCAAACTTACCAGCAGCAATATTTTGCCCAAACCGCCCGCCCCGCCGACATCCGGGTGCGGCAGATTGTTCCCAAAATGACCGGCCAACCGGAACTCTGCACTACTTGTCACATCGGCCTGGCCGAAATCAGCGCCTCGCACCCGGTGGAGGTGTTTGGCTGCACCACCTGCCACGGCGGCAACGGCCTCTCGCTGGAGGCGGCGCAGGCACACGCCGGGCTGGTGGGCGGCAAAAATCCCGCCGATATGTCGGTGCTGGCGCAGACCTGCGGCGAAGGCTGCCACGCCGGACACGCGCAGCCCGACCTGAATCACGCCACCCGCGTGCAGCGCAGCGTGCAGGGAACCTACGCCGGGGCCATTGCTGCGGTGCGTTTTGCGTTTGGGGCGCAGGCCGACCCCGCGCCGCTGTTCGGCGTGTACGGCGTGTCCGATCCCGCGCCGGCGGCCCCGCACCACCTGCCGGAACTGGCTCCGTTTCCGCACAACCCGGACCACCCGGTGGACCGGCAATTTGCTCAAAACTGTCTCGACTCCGGCTGTCACCTGTCGGCGGAGGCGCGGGCCGCGCCCTATTTTTACCGCGCCACCGGCTGCGCCGCCTGCCACGTAATTTATGAAGACGACGGCCTCTATCGCGGCGATGACCCCACCATTCCCCGTAACGAGCCGGGCCACATGAGCCGCCACCAGTTCACCACGGCCATTCCATTTTACCAGTGCAACCACTGCCACAACCGGGGCAACTACTCGCTGCGGCAAATGGAATTTGTGCTGCGCGATGACCTGCCGCCCACGGGGCCGCCCCTCTCGGCGCAAATGCCGCCCGAAGGCCGGCGCCTGATTGAATATTACCAGCCCATCGGCCAGTTTACTCTGTGCGAGTGGGAACTGGACTGCATCGAGTGCCACACGGCGCAGGAGGCGATGGGCGACGGACACATCTACCCCGACCAGCGCGAAATGCAGTACACCCAGTGCCGCACCTGCCACGGCACCGCCGAGCAACTGCCGGACGTGGTCACGGTATCGGCGGAACACCAGAGCGCGCTGCGGGCGGCCCGGCTCAATCCCAACTACTCGCTGGAAATTGGCGACCGGGTGCTGGTCACGGAGCGCGGCGAGTTGTTGGGTAACGTCAAAGTGGAAAACGATCAGGTGACGCTGACCAGCAAAGTGAGCGGGCAAAGCTACCCGGTCAATCCGGTGCTGGGCAGCGGCTGCCAGCAAAATGTGGAACAGCAAGAATCGCGCTACTGCCACGAATGTCACGCTTATCAGCGGTAGAGTGTGATGAGGGGGGAAATCGTAGATCGGGCGTGGTTCATTAGCCCGCACCATTAACTTTACAAATTTGTTGGTTCTGCCGGGTATCTGCGGAAAACGTAAAGCGTAAAACGTAAAGATTCCGGCCTGAATCAAACATTACGTTTTACGCTTCACGTTTTAACCGGGCACGCAAGCCGGTGAATTTGTAAAGTTGAAAATCTGCCAAAATGAACCACGCC
>RFJF01000649.1 GCA_003695455.1 Chloroflexota bacterium | reverse complement strand
GCCACCAGCCGCACCGCCAGCGTCTCCAGCGCAATCCGCACGTCAAAAATTTCGGTCACGTCCAGCGGTGACAGGCTTCTGACAAATGGTCCGCGGTAGGGAACCACCCGCACCAACCCCACTTTTTCCAGCCGGCTCATCGCTTCGCGCAGCGGCGAGTTGCTCACATTCAGTTGCCGGGCCAGTTCGGTCAGGTTCAGCCGTTCGCCGTCGGCAAATTCGCCGGACAGAATTTTTTGTTTGATGGTTTCGTACACGCGGTCAGTTAATGTGCCGGTTTCCACAGTTCTCCTCGCAATTCAATGATTATGCATAATGCATTATGCACAATTTAAACTAATTGGGTGATTTGTCAAATCTGCAGCCGGCCATTTGAGCGGGTGGCAAAAAGTTGGCAATTTTTAGACGAAAACCCACTGGCTGAAACGGCAAACTTGTGGTTGAATCAAACTCGGAGGGAGTAGGTCCATCGCCATGAATTTCCCCGGCAAAGGAGGCAAAATGAGCGCACCCAAACAAGTCATCTTTATCATCACCGATACCCAACGCAAAGATATGGTTGGCTGCTACGGCCATCCGGATATGAAAACGCCGCATCTTGATAAACTGGCCGCCGAAGGGGTTCGATTTGAGAACGCTTACTGCTGCACACCGGTCTGCGGCCCGGCGCGGTCTTCGCTGTTTACCGGTATGTTTGGCCATTCCAACGGCAGTTGGAGCAATTGCATGCCGCTGGGCGATAACGTGAAAACGGTGGGCCAGCGATTAACGGACCAGGGTGTTCACGCCGCGTATGTGGGCAAGTGGCACCTGGATGGCAGCGATTATTTTGGGTTGGCCCGCTGTCCCGATGGTTGGGACCCGGCGTACTGGTACGATATGCGCTGTTATCTTGAGGAACTTTCTGCGGAAGACCGCCTCCGTTCCAGACAGGTAGAAACCAATCAGGCCGATGACCTGACCCGCGAATTTACCTACGCCCATCGCTGTTCAAACCGGGCCATTGATTTTTTAACCCGGCACAACGGCGAGGATTTCTTTCTGGTGGTCTCGTACGATGAACCGCACCACCCTTATTTATGCCCCAAACCCTACTCCGATATGTATCGGGATTACGAGTTCCCCAAAAAGCAAAATGTGTGGGACACGCTCGAAGGGAAGCCGGCGCACCAGCGCGTTTGGGCCGGCCCGGATTTGGCGCAGAACAAAGATGCGTTGCGCATCACCCTGCCTGATTTTTTGGGCTGCAACTCTTTTGTTGATGACGAAATTGGCCGGGTTATTGAAGCCATTGACAAATCCGCCCCGGACGCGCTGGTCATTTACACCTCGGACCACGGCGATATGCTGTTTTCGCACAGCCTCAACAACAAAGGCCCGGCTATGTACCAGGAAAACACCAACATCCCTTTTATTGTGCGCTGGCCCAACCACGCGCCGGCCAATCAGGTTGGTACCGGGTTGATTTCTCACATTGATGTTGTGCCGACCGTGTTGCACGCGTTGGGAGTTGAACCCGCGCCCGTTCTGCAGGGCCAAAACCTGCTGCCGATGTTTGAATCTCCGGCGCAGGCCATCAACGATACCGTTTTTATGGAATTTCATCGCTACGAAGTAGACCACGATGGTTTTGGTGGCTTTCAGCCCATCCGGGCCTGTTTTGACGGGCGCTACAAACTTTCCATCAATTTGCTGGTCACGGATGAGCTGTACGATTTGCAGGAAGACCCGGAAGAGATGGTCAACCTGATTGAATCGGCGGCGCACACAGAGATTCGCAATCGCCTGCACGATAAAATTCTGGATTGGATGAACCAAACCCGCGATCCCTTCCGCGGTTACTACTGGGAACGCCGTCCGTGGCGCACCGATGCCCGGCCCGCTACATGGGAGTACACCAGCTTTACCCGCCAGCGGGAGGAGGACGAATTGTACGAACCGCGCCAGTTGGATTACGATACCGGGCTGGAGATGACTGCCGCCGTGCGTAAAAAAAAACCACCCCACTTGCAGGATAATCCGCCCACATGAT
>RFJF01000648.1 GCA_003695455.1 Chloroflexota bacterium | reverse complement strand
TGATTCATCCGGCAGATGGTAGCAAGCCGACAGCAGTTTGTACGCAGTTGCACGATAATTCTCATGGTTCAAATAACGGTAAATATCCATATTCTCTCGTATCTCAATTCTATGAACAGTTCTGTTGGAATCTGACTGATAAGTTACCAAAGGGCGCACGGTTGTGCGCCCCTCAACGTGACAACACCAATGTTAGCTTGCTGTACCCGGTTTGAGATACTTTTCTCCCAACGTGTACAACAGCATCATCACCGCAAAGGCAAAGGCCACCACAAGCCATTCCCAAATGGTGTGGTTGGGGATGACAAAGGTGGGGATTTCTACGGCAAAGGGGCCAATGGGAACAACCAGCCCGCTTTCTACCACCACAACCAACCCCACAAACACGCCCAGCAACACCAGCGCACAGGCAGCAACCTTGCCGCCAATTGAACGGCGCACCGAGGGAACGACCATGAGAACCAGCGGCACAACCAACCCAAGCCACAACTGAACGTGATACGGCCACGAACTGACCAGTTGCCTGAACGCTTCGTATTCCGGCGCTGATGCATACAGCCCAACAACAGACCACCAGGCAAAGAACAGCAGGTTAATCCCGATGGCGGCGCCCAAAATCTTTGCCAGGTCATCCAGTAACGACGTTTGCGCTCCTGACTGCCCGGCGCCGGAAATTTGATAGTACGCCAGACTGACCAGCATAAACGCCGCCAATCCGCTGAGCAGTGCCGTTACCGGGAAGTAGATGGGCAAAAACTCGCCAAAATAGATGGGCCGAGCCTCGGTTAGCCCGAATGTTGCGCCCACGGTGGAGGGAATGAGGATGGCCAGAGCAAAAACAAGGATGCTCAGTATGCGGCTGGATTTACCGGCCCGCAAACGCCACAGCATGACCAGCAACAAAATCAGGAAAATCGAATACAGTACGCTCAACCACCACAGGGTTGACATCGGGTTGGGAGAGGTCAGGAAATTGACGACGTGCCACGGCTCGCCAAGTTCAAGGAGCATAGACACACCTGCCGCCAGCAGCGCGGCAATTGACAGGAGGATGGCCCGGGTGGCTATTGATTCAAACCGCTGCATTTTGAAAACCAGTGGTATTGACGCAATCAGCGCCAGACCGGCGCTGGTCAGCGAGAAAAATGCGTACGTGGCCAGCGGCAGAGTCCAGACTACAATATTGTTGGCGCTGTAGAGGATGTGCCCGGTTTTGAGTACCTGATAGGTTGTGTACAGACCCGCCAGCACAACGATGCCCAAGATTGCCAACCAGATAATGTAGAGAGGTGATGAATTTTTTGTTGTTTCCATCAGATTTCCCCTTTCGTTGCTTCATAGGTGCCGGGATTGAAGCCTCTGACATAGTGCACTTTTGGCTCGGTTCCAAGTTCTGCCCTGAGCCGGAATGATTGGGTTTTGCCCAGAATCTGGTTCACTTCACTGGTGGGGTCATCCAGATCGCCAAATACACGGGCGTTGGCCGGGCAGGCTTCTACACAGTAGGGCAGTTGCCCTTTCTGAACCCGGTGATCACAGAAGTTGCATTTTTCTACCACACCTTTGGGCCGCACCCGGGGATAAATCTCGTCGCCTTCCGGGTTGAAGTAGGGGTAAGTAGTTCCGGATTTGTTGGCAACCTCGGTTGCGGTTGCCGTTGCGCCTTCTATCAACGAAACTTCCTCTTTCCAGGCCCGATGCGGCTCTTCCCAGTTGAAGGAAATGACGCCATACGGGCAGCGAGCCATGCAGTAGCGGCAGCCAATACATTTTGAAGGGTCATGCACGGTCATGCCCTGTTCATTTTTGTGCATGGCGCTGGTTGGGCAGCCTTTTACACAGGGCGCGTTGTCGCAGTGGTTACAGAGGGTGGGGATGTAGTAGTATTTGACGTTGGGGAACGTGCCCACCGTTCTGGTTATTCTGTTCGACCAGGCCACGCCTTCCTGGAGGTTGTTTTCATTTTTGCAGGCAATAACGCAGGCACTGCATCCGACACAGCGGTGAAGGTCTATCACCATTCCGTATTTGGTCACAATTCACCTCCTACACTTTCTCTATTTTTACCCGGGTGGTGCTGGAGAACGCCGAGCTGCCGCTCAGGCGGTCGTAATCCGCCGGGATGATTTCGTTGTTGTTGCCACCTCTGGCTTTAACGCCAAACTCCTCGGCCGCCAGCCGGCCATAAGCCCAGTGGCCCTGCCCGTATGTTTTGGCTACTGCCCCGGGCCGGACGCCTTCCCACAGCTTGGCATGACATTCTATCGAACCAACCGGTGAGGTAATTCTGATCCGGTCACCGTTTTGCAATCCCAGTTTGGCCGCATCCACCGGGTTAATCTTGGCTACGTCGTCCCAGGCTTCATCGCCGGGGTCAACATCGCGCAATTCCTGATACCACGAGCAGTTGGCCGACCGGCCCTCTCGATTCAGTTTGGATCGGTGGTCCACAAACACAAAGGGATATTCCGCCTCGTCGCCCCAAATGTACGGCTCTTCGTAATGGGGCACAAAGGCCAGATCGCCGCGAGCCAGGTAGTTGCAGGTTTCAAGAATGTCGTCCACGTCCGTTTCGTGTTTTTCGGCGTGCCCTTCCAGCGCGGCCTTCAGGGTTTCGCTGTAGAACTCAAATTTCTCGGTGGCCGTTTTCATTTTGCCCCACCGCTTGCGGTAGGGG
>RFJF01000647.1 GCA_003695455.1 Chloroflexota bacterium | reverse complement strand
GCACCATGTTGGTGTCCTGAAATTCATCCACCATCACGTGCTCATACTGCTGCTGGTATTTTTTGAGGATTTCCGGGTTGCGCTGGAAAAGCCGGTGCGTGACCAGCAGCAGATCGTCAAAATCCAGCGCGTTGTTTTCAACCAGAATTTGCTGGTAACGTTCGTAGGCGCGCTGGTAAATTTCATCGTGATACTGCCGCACCGGGAATTTGTTCGGAGTGATCATCTCGTTTTTGGCTTTGGAGATGGCGTAGTGGATAGTGCGCGGTTTCCACGCCTTTTCGTCAATATTCAAATCGCGCAGGGCGCGTTTGACCACCGATTGCTGGTCGTTGGTGTCGTAAATAACGTAATCGCGGTTGTACCCCGGCAGCGCCTCGATGTCCTGCCGCAGCCAGCGGGCGCACAGGGCGTGGAATGTGCCCACTGCCAATGAATGAACCTGCGCCGGCGAGAGCAGCATTTCCAGCCGACTTTTCATCTCGCGGGCGGCCTTGTTGGTAAAGGTCACGGCCACAATGCGCCACGGGGCCACATCGCCGTGGGCCACCAGGTAGCCAATCCGGTGAGTGAGCGCGCGGGTTTTGCCGGACCCCGGTCCGGCCAGCGCCAGCACCGGCCCCTGAATGGTGGTCACGGCTTCCTGCTGGGCGGGATTCAATCCCTCCAAAAAATGCATTCAAAAAACTCCTGTACAATTACCAATGAATAATTGCCAATTACCAATGAACAAATGACAAATGACGAACGACGAATGACAACTGACAGCGCATTGTACCACGAGGCTGCGCGGCGGGGCAAAGCCGGTTGCGCACCGAGTTGTAAATTGGCGCAAGTCGCGGTAAAATGTCGTTTCTGTCTTTGATAGAACTTACGCAGTTGAGGAAAAACAAATCACGAATTCCACTCATGGACGAATATCACGGATGAAATATTTAAAAAATTCGTTTATTCGTGATTAAAATTTTTAAGCCTGGTCTTGAACTGCGTAACTTCTATTTGAATTGGAGATAAAATGTCTGACGAGTTGAAAAGCAAAGTGCAGTCCCAGTTTGGCGCGTCGGCAGATAGCTACGCCACCAGCAGCGTACACGCCAAAGGCGACAGCCTGCCCGTGCTGCTGGCGCAAGTGAAACCGCAACCCCACTGGCGTGCCCTCGACGTGGGAACCGGCGCGGGACACACCGCCCTGTTGTTTGCGCCCCACGTGGCGCAGGTCATCGCCAGCGATTTGACCGAACAAATGCTGGCCAAAGCTGCCGAACTGGCCGCCCGGCAGGGGCTGGCCAATGTGCAAACCCGCCGGGCAGACTCCGAGGCGCTGCCGTTTGACGACGCCTCGTTTGACCTGGTCACCTGCCGGCTGGCCTTCCACCACTTTCCCAACCCGCGGCAGGCCGTGGCCGAATTTGCCCGTGTGTTGAAACCCGGCGGAGTGCTCGGTTTTACGGATAACGTGACCGTTCCCCAAAAAAAGGCGGCGGCCTACTACAACGCCTATGAAAAGCTGCGCGACCCGTCGCACCACTGGGTGTACCCGCAGGCGCGGCTGGAAGATATGTTTGCCGCAGCCGGGCTGCGGGTGGAATTCAGCAGCAAAATATTGATGAAGGAACTGGAATTTCAGGAGTGGGCCAACCGCCAGCACGTGTCGGAGGCCAACAAAATCAAGTTACTGGAAATGATGCGCAATCTTCCGCCGGAACTGGAACCGCTGTTTGCTCCCCGCTGGGCCGACGGCACACTGTATTTCAGTTTGTGGGAAGTGGTGATTGTGGCGCGCAAAGGATAACCAGGGGGGATTGAAAATCGAATGAAGTATCATATTTGGACTGCCGGCTGCCAGATGAATGTGGCCGACTCGCAGCGTGTGGGGTCGGAACTGGAAAAGCTGGGCTATCATTTTACCAACAATTACCGCGAGGCCGACGTGGTGGTGCTGAACACCTGCGTGGTGCGCCAGAGCGCCGAGGACAAGGCCACCGGCTTTCTGTGGAGTTTGAAGCCGATGAAAGAGGCCAAACCCGGCAAGGTGTTGGCCCTGATGGGCTGCATGGTCGGCGTGAAAGGCGGCGGCAAGCTGGCCAAAGCCTTTCCGCACGTGGATGTATTTATGCCGCCCAGCGAACCCGGCCCGCTGGTTGACTTTTTGCTGGCCCGCGAGAGCGAACAGCGCCAACTGGCTTTCCGCCACAAATTGCAGGACGAGGAACTGAATCTGGTGCTGCCCCGGCACGAAAAAAACCACTTGGTCGCGGCGCACGTGCCGGTGGTGTACGGCTGCAACCACGTTTGCACCTACTGCATCATCCCCGCCCGGCGCGGCATTGAGCGCAGCCGCCCCGTGGGCGAAATTGCCGCCGAAGTGCGCAGTCTGGTGGCGCAGGGCGTGCGCGAAGTCACCCTGCTGGGCCAAATTGTGGACCGCTACGGCTTTGACATCCCCGACGGCCCGCGCCTGCCGGACCTGTTGCGCGTACTCAACGGCATTGACGAGCTGCACCGCATCCGTTTTCTCACCAGTCACCCCAATTATATGAACGATGCTCTGCTGGATGCCGTGGCTGAACTGCCCAAAGTGTGCGAACACATCGAGGTGCCCAACCAGGCCGGCGACGATCAGGTGCTGGAACGCATGAAGCGCGAATACACCATGGACGACTATTTTGCGCTCATCCGCCGCATCCGGGCGCGGATGCCGGAAGTGTCCATTGCCACCGACAT
>RFJF01000646.1 GCA_003695455.1 Chloroflexota bacterium | reverse complement strand
GGCTGCCGGAGATTTTGGCCGGTGCCGGAATCGGTGGAGGAGCCGGTCAGCCCAATCGCCATGACTGCGCCCAACACAAAGAGGGTGATGGCAACCAGCATCATCACCAAAATAAAGACACCCCCCAACAGCGCCCATTGCTCACGCCGGTTCATTCGTGTCTCAGGTAACACATTGCACGTCCAATTTTTGGTAACTGAAGAATCCTGGCAGAAACTCAGGATGTGCCTTGCAGTAGTCCTTTTTTTGCAAAAACTGTAATGATTTCTTTAACGTCGGTCAGGACATCAGCGTGTGGCGCAACGGCAAAACGGGAGCGTAAAACCTGCTCAATGTCCGTGTGGCTATGTTTGCCGTCGCAAAGTTCCCAAATGACCTGGGCCGTTGGATTGAGGATGTGCAACTGCTGATGCCCGGCGCTGTAGAGGATGGTTTCGCCGTCCAAATCTTTGGCGATGATTTCCGGCTTTCGGAGGGGTGTTGGATGATGGTTCATCAGCAGTTACAAGGTCCAAAAAAATTCAACAGACAACCGTGACAGGTTGCACTGAATCCGGCTAAGTGTACAGCCAAAGTATGGGTTTTTTGCAAGAACTCCATTTAAATTTAGTTAGAGTTCTCACAAACGGATTGCGAACACCGGATTTCAATTCACAAAAAAGCAGGCCGGGCAACGTGCAAAACCCGGCCTGCATGGTTTGGTTGGCTGTTGGTTACGGCAACGCTACGCCAGCGCGGCCCGCAGTTCTGCCGCGAGTTGGCGCACGTGTTCCGGCCCCTCGGCGGCCTGTTTGACCAGCGCACTGCCCACAATTACGCCGTCGGCCAGTTGGGCCACGGCTTGAGCCTGCGGGCCACTGCCAATGCCGAACCCCACCGCCAGCGGGGTATCGGTTTGCGCCCGCACGCGGGCCACAAAATCGGCCAGATTGGTGGGGAGCTGGTTGCGCGCGCCGGTCACACCCGTCAGCGAAACCAGGTAGATAAATCCCTGCGACTGGCGGGCCACCCGCCGGATGCGTTCTGGAGTGCTGGTGGGGGCCAGCAGGTAGACCAGCGCCAGCCCGTGCCGGCGGCACAGGTGTTCAAATTCGGCGGCCTCTTCCGGGGGCAGGTCCGGCACAATGAAACCGTCTGCCCCGGCGGCGGCGGCATCGGCCACAAAACGCGCCAGGCCGTAGGCCAGCATCGGGTTGACGTAGCCCATCAGCAGGGCCGGGGTGGTTACACCCTGCGCCCGCAATTCGCGGGTCATGGACAGGCAATCGGCCAGGGTGGTTCCGTTTTCCAGCGATTTCTGGGTGGCGGCCTGAATGGTCGGCCCGTCGGCCAGCGGGTCAGAAAAGGGAATGCCCAGTTCAAGCAGGTCTGCCCCGGCTTCAACCAGCGTTTTTACCACCTCAAGACTGGCCTGCCGGGTGGGATAACCCAGCACGCTGTAGGGCATAAAGGCCGGGCGGCCCGTTGAAAATGCGGCGGATATTCGTTCGATACCGGTCATGTTTAAATCCTTTCAGCAGGGTGAGTTACGTGAGTTTTACTCATCCCACCCACCCAGCTCATTTGCGCAGACCCAGATTTTTCTGCGCCACGTACAGCCGGTGTTCGGCAATGGGCCGAACACGGTCGGCGTTTTCTTTGAGAATTTGGTCAATGGTGGCCGGGTCTTTGGCCAGTTCGGCGTACCGCTGCTGGATGGGTTCCAGCGTGCCGATGACAACTTCGGCCACACGTTTTTTGAGGTTGCCGTACCCCTTGCCTTCAAATTCGCCAACAATTTCCTCTTCGCTTTGGCCGGTGATGGCCTGGTAAATGCCCAGCAGATTGGTGACGCCGGGCTGGTTTTGACGGTCAAAGGCAATCCGGTTGAGCGAGTCGGTGGTGGCGCGCATGATGGATTTTTTCAGCACGTTGGGCGGGTCCAGCAGGCGCAGGCTGTGGCCGACTTTGTCGCTGGATTTGCTCATTTTGGCGGTGGGGTCATCCAGCCCCATCACCCGCGCCCCGGCTTTGGGAATGAGTACCTGCGGCTCCACAAACGTTTCACCGTAGAGGTGGTTGAAGCGCTGAACGATATCGCGGGTCAGTTCAACGTGCTGTTTCTGGTCTTCACCCACCGGCACATAGTGGCTGTCGTACAAAATGATGTCGGCGGCCATCAGCACCGGGTAATCAAACAAACCCGTGCCGACGCTCTCCTGCCGGCTGGATTTGTCCTTGAATTGGGTCATCCGCTCCAGCCAGCCCATCGGCGTGACGCAGTTGAGCAGCCAGGTCAGCTCGGAGTGGGCGGGGATGTGGCTCTGCACAAACACGGCGCAGTGT
>RFJF01000645.1 GCA_003695455.1 Chloroflexota bacterium | reverse complement strand
GTTGAAGTGGCGCTGACCGTGGTCTGCGGCGTGACCCTGCTCTCCGGCTGGCTGGGCGGGCAGTTCGGCCTCATTTCGCCGCAGGTGCAGTTGGCCCTGTACGTTGTGTCGTACCTCAGCGGCGGCTATTTTGGCGTCATCGAAGGGGTGCAATCGCTGCGCAAGCTGGAAATCAACGTGGATTTTTTGATGGTGCTGGCGGCGTTGGGTGCGGCCTCCATTGGCCAGTGGGCTGAGGGCGCCACCCTGCTTTTCCTCTTTTCTTTGAGCAACACCCTGCAAAGTTACGCGCTCAACCGCAGCCGCCGGGCTATCCGCGCGCTGATGGATTTGCGCCCGCCGGAGGCGCTGGTTCGCCGCCCGGACGGCAGCGAAGCGCTGGTCCCGGTAGAAGCGTTGCAGCTTGCAGACCGGGTCATTGTCAAACCCGGCGAACGCCTGCCCATTGACGGCAAGTTGGTGGCCGGCCACACCACCATTGACCAGAGCGCCATCACCGGCGAAAGTATGCCGGTGGAAAAATCCATTGGTGATGACGTATTTGCCGGCACCGTCAACGGCAACGGGGCCATCGAAATGACCGTGACCCGGCTGGCGGCAGACACCACACTGGCCAAAATCATTCAAATGGTAGAGCAGGCACAGGGCCGCAAAGCACCTACCCAGCGATTTTTGGATGAATTTGAGCCAAAGTACGCGCTGGGCGTGATTCTGTTCACCCTGCTGATGATTGTGGCCCCTTATTTTGTCATCGGCCAGCCGTGGGATGCGGTTTTTTACCGGGCCATGACCCTGCTGGTAGTGGCGTCGCCGTGCGCGCTGGTAATCAGCACGCCCGCCTCAATTTTGGCGGCCATTGCCAACGCCGCTCGCAACGGTATTCTGTTCAAGGGCGGCGCATATCTGGAACAGGCAGCGGCCATTTCGGCGATTGCGTTTGACAAAACCGGCACGCTGACCACCGGCAAACCGGTGGTGGCCGATGTGATTCCGGCGGCAGATGTGCTGGGCGACGCCTGGTTTGAGGCGTCATTTTTTGCGGACCTCAAGCCCAAAGGCGTGGACATTCCCGTGCGCTGTTCGGGCGATGAACTGCTGGCCGTGGCCGCCAGCGCCGAACGCCACAGCGAGCATCCGCTGGCCGCAGCCATCATTTCTGCCGCCGAGTCGTGCCAACTGGAATTGCAGACGGTGGAAAATTTGCAGGCCGTGACCGGGCAGGGGATTGTGGCCCACCTGAACGGCGAAGAAGTGCGGGTGGGTAACCAGCGTTTGCTGGATGCCAACCAGCAAATCTGGCCGGCCCCGCTCACCAGCCGCGCCCGCCAGTTGGAGGCGCAGGGCAAAACCGTGGTCTACGTCAGCCGGGGCAATCATCCGCTGGGGCTGCTGACGCTGGCCGATGTCATTCGCCCGGAAGCGCCCGCCGCGCTGGCTGCGCTGCGAGATGCCGGCATCAAGCGGATGGTGATGCTCACCGGCGACTCGCGGCGGGTGGCCGAAGCGGTAGCCCGGCAGTTGGGCGTGGTTGAAGTGTACGCCGAACTTCTGCCGGACCAGAAGGTAGAAATTGTTGAAAAATTGACCGAACAGGGCAACGTGGCTATGGTGGGCGACGGGGTGAACGATGCCCCGGCTATGGCGGTGAGCAGCCTGGGCATTGCGATGGGCGGCGCGGGCACCGATGTGGCGCTGGAAACCGCCGACGTAGCGCTGATGGCCGATGACCTTTCAAAATTGCCCTACGTGGTGGATTTGGCAAAACGCTCCCGCCGGATTGTGTGGCAGAACATCATTTTCAGTTTGGGTGTGATTGTAATGCTGATTTTGTCGGTGTTGTTTTTCAGTTTACCGCTGCCGCTGGGCGTAGTGGGCCACGAAGGTAGCACCCTGATTGTGGTAGCCAACGGCCTGCGGCTGCTGCGCACGCCATCAAAAAGCCGGGGCGCGCCCGCCGCATCAAAAACCGTGGCCTATTCTTCAACCTGAAAAACAACGGTCACGGTGGTACCGCCCTGCCGGCTCACCGATAATTGGCCCTCGAGCTGAAGGGTGAGCATATTCACCAGTTGCAGCCCCAGCGAAGTGGCCGTTTCAAAATCAATTTGTTCCGGCAGGCCGGTGCCGTTATCGGCAACGGAAAGAATCACCTGCCCGTCATTTTGTTGTTTCATAGCCACGGTAATTTTGCCTTCGCCGTTGTGCTGTGCCGTTGAAAAGGCGTACTTGAGCGAGTTGGTGACCAGTTCATTGATAATCAGCCCGCAGGGGATGGCCTGGTCAATATTCAGCATCACCGATTTGTCCACGTCAGATTCAAACCGGACCAGCGTTGCCATATTTTGGTAGGAGTTGAACAGCTGCGTTACCAGACTGCGAATGTACTCGGCGGGGTTGATGTGGGCCAAATCTTGCGACTGGTACAGTTTTTCATGCACCAGCGCCATTGAGCGAATGCGGTGCTGGCTGTCTCGCAGAGCCTCCAGCACGGACTTGTCGGAAAAGTAGCCGGCTTGCAGCGAAAGCAGGCTGTAAATCACTTGCAGGTTATTTTTCACCCGGTGGTGAATTTCTTTGAGCAGTACCTCTTTTTCCTGCAACGAGGCTATCAGTTGGCTTTCGGCCTGCATACTTTCGGTTACGTCGCTAACCAGCCATACTTCGCCGTGTTCGTAGGCGTAGACAATAAATCTGACCTGCCGGATTTGGCCGTCTTTGCGAATGATGGGGACGGTTCGGGGGTTGGGAAAACCGGCCTGTTTTCGTTTTTCGTACAGCGTCTGTATTTCTTCTTTGCGCTCTCCGTACAGTTTTTCAAACCACACATCCAGCGTGGGCAATTCCTCGCGCCGGTAGCCGGTAATTTCCTCGGCGGTTTTGTTGATAAAAATGCCGTGACCGTCAACATGCACCGCGCCCGCCGGTAAGTTTTCAACCATTAGCCGCAGCCGTTTTTCGCTGGCGGCAATTGCCTGTTTGGCGCGTGTCTGCTCGGTGATGTCACGGGCGTTAACTACAATGCCCTTTACCAGTGGATTATCCAGCAGATTCCTGGCGGTTCCTTCAAACAACCGCCACTGCCCGTTTTTGTGCCGGATTCGTAACGTACGGCTTGCACCGTACGGCGATTTTCTCACCACCCGCTGGAATGCCCACCTGGCTTTAGCCAAATCATCGGGGTGCACAAACTCAAATGTTACCATATTCAGGACTTCTGCCGGTGTGTAGCCCAGCAAACGCTCAACAGAGGGGCTGATGTACTGAAAACTACCGTCCGGGTTAAGCACCTGAATCAGCTCATTTGAATTTTCAATGAGGGCTTGCAAGTACTGTTCGTTGGAAGTAGGGGTATGTTGGTTTTTTCCCATATCTGATATTCCGGTAAGGTTAGATTGAAGTCAACCCGGTAATTATGCCACATTTTGCCGCGACCCCCAACAAAAAAGCCCGATGTTGATGCATCGAGCTTTTTTGCCTCCAAATCCGGCCAGATTTTTTAAATGAAGTGATTGTGTAAAAACTGTTTGACGGTGTACACCGGAACCGCCAGCCCAACCTCCGGCCCGGTGATGAGCGTGTTCACGCCTACCAGCCGTCCGGCGGTATCTACCAGCGGCCCGCCGGAGTGACCGGGCCGCAGTTGCAAACCGGCCTGCACGTACTCCTGCGTCAGCCGGGGGTTTTTCGGCGGCAGTCCCACGTTGATGACCGGCCCGGCGCTGACCGCGCCCTTGACACCCCACGGGTGGCCCAGCGCCAGTACCAGTTCTCCCGGCTGTAAACCCTTGGCGCTGCCCAGAGTGATGACAGGCAGGTTGCGTTCATCCACCGCCAGC
>RFJF01000644.1 GCA_003695455.1 Chloroflexota bacterium | reverse complement strand
GCATAAGCTGGTTACGGTTTTCTGTGCGGGGGCGGCCCGGAAAATGGAGTACCCAATCGGGGTGGGCGCGGTAGAGGTCTGAATCTGGGTTGACCATTTCCGGTTCCACCCACAGGCCAAATTTCATGCCCAGCCGCTGCACCTCGGCCACAAGCGGGTGCAGGCCATCGGGAAAAACATCCCGGCTTACGGTCCAATCTCCCAGGCCGGCGTGGGCATGGCGACGCCCGCCAAACCAGCCGTCATCCACGCAGAACAGCTCCACGCCCATTGCGGCGGCTTTGCGGGCCAGTTCAATCTGGCCGGCCACGCTCAAATCAAAATAGGTGGCTTCCCAACTGTTGTACAGTACCGGGCGTTCTGCGGGCTGGCGTGGCGGCCGGGGCAGTACGTAATTTTGGGCAAAGGCGTGCAGGCGGCGGCTGGCGCCGCCCCAGCCGTTAGGGCTGACCCCGCAGACCAGCGCCGGGGTGATGTGCGTTTTGCCGGGGGGCAGCGTCAGTTCAAAATCAACGGGATTGTAGCCGGGGTGCAGCCGCACATCCAACGAGGGCAACTGCTCCACGGCAATCCGCCAGCCGCCGCTAAAAGCCAGCGCCCCAAAATAGACCGTGCCGCTTTCTTCCCAGGCCTGGCCGGGCCGGTTGAGCAGAACAAACGGGTTGGCGGCGTGGCTGGTTAGCACGCCCCGGTGCTCAATAATGCGCAGGCCGATGGACAATCGCTCGCGTTGGGTGGTGAATTCTCTGCCCCAGGCGCCGGCCACGCTGGTCAGTTCACTGACGCCGTTGGGCAGGTGCAGCGTGCCAAAGCTGCACTGCTCGATGGTGAGCGGCGCGTCGCCCGAATTTTCCAGCTCCAGCCAGCGCTCGATGATGTCATGCTCCGGGGTGAGGCGGTAGCAAAGCGTTACCCGAAAGGGCTGAACCGGGTCTTGTAACAGTACGCGCAGGGTTTTGCGAGATGTTGCGTTGGCGGTGGGTTGGCCGTGTTCCGGCGCAAGGCCGGGCCGGGCATCGGTAACAATGGTATGGCTTACGTAGCGCAGCCGCACATCTCGGATGGGTAAGTGCGGCGCTTCTTCGGGGGACAGGGTGGCCGGCAGTGTTGGAAAGTTTACTTTGAGCGAAGCTTCGTGGTAAACGACATCGCCAAAGGTAATCAGCTCGTCGCGGCGGGTTTGCTGGTCCCGGTGAAAATTGGAGGTTTCGTAACCGGCGTTGCCACTGATGAGCAACTCATCACTATTGGCCGGGCGCGGTCCCCAGCCCAAATGTACCAGATGCCCGTCAGCATCGGCTTGAAAGGCGTAGTAGCTGCTGTGTAAAATCAGGTTGAAGGTGCGGGTATCGGCGTTGAAATGAATCATAAATGAATGAAACCTCGGTTTAAAATTAGTTTCTGGAAATGGAAAGACGCACGTTGGCCGCCGGCGCTTCAACCTGCGAGCGCGCGCCATCCGGCCAGGTAATTTCCAACTGACTGATGGTTGCACCGGCGGGCAGGCCAAAATGAACGCGGGCCGGGTCGCCGGAAAGGTAGCCGCTGGCGGCGCGGACGTCTCTGGTGTACACGCCGTGGCTGGTGTGCAGCCGCAGAACTGCGCCCAGGGCGCGGTTGTTGGCCTGTTGGGGCCAGTGCAAATCTACCAGCAGACTGCTGCCGCCGCAAATCTGGTTTTCAAACAGCAGGGCCGGCGACAGCAGGTTGTTGACCACAATATCCAGATCACCGTCGTTGTCAAAATCGGCCATGCTCATGCCGCGCCCGCTGCTGCGGGCATCCAGTCGCCACTGCGGCGCCGGGAAAAAGCGGCGGTTGCCGCCGTTGCGCAGGGCCTGGTTGGGTTCAACCCACTGATTTTGGGGCAGACCGGAAAATAATTCGGCGGCAATCATGCCGTTGACCACGTACAGGTCCAGCAGTCCATCCTGGTCCAAATCGGCAAATTTGGACGACCAACTCCAGCCGGTGGCGGCCAACCCGGCGGCAGCAGCTATATTTTGAAAGCCGCCGCCGGTGTTCACTTG
>RFJF01000643.1 GCA_003695455.1 Chloroflexota bacterium | reverse complement strand
TTTGAATCATGAGTGGAACAGAAAAAACAATTCCGCGTTACCGCCCCATCCAACGGGTCTGGCATTGGCTCTTTACCCTGGCATTTTTTGTACTGCTGTTCAGCGGGCTGGGGCTGTTTATTCCGGCAGTATCGGCCTTTACGGCCAGCGCCGCCGGACGGCTGGTGCATCGCATTGCCGCGGTGGTGTTGATGGGCACGCCCGTGCTGTACCTCATCACCGACCGCGCCGGATTTTTGCAACTCATCAAAGATTCCTTTACCTACGATGCCGACGACCGCACCTGGTTCAGGCACTTCATTCCCTACGTTTTTGGCAAGGCCCGCAACCTGCCGCCACAGGGGCGCATCAACGCCGGCGAAAAACTGCACCACGCCGCCATCATCATCGGCTTTGTGATGATTTCTATCAGCGGGCTGATGTTGTGGCTGGCAACCATGCCCCCAACACTGCACATGCTCACACTCATCATTCACGATGTAACGATGGTGCTGCTGGCCGTGTTGACCATTGGACACGTCTTCTTTGTCTTTGTGTACGGCGCGTTCAGCGGTATGTGGAACGGCTCCGTCACCGAAGCCTACGCCCGGTTGGAACACCCCAAATGGCTGGCGCAAATGCAGGCTAAAAAATAGACCGCCCGGGGCGGCTCGATGGGAATCACATCGAGCCGCCTCCGGCACACCGAATCGATACCGGAACAAATCTTATGGACAAAAACCTTCCCCTGCTGTACCGGCTGCTGGCTTTGGCCTTCACCTATCCCGATGATGCCCTGCCGGGGCGCATTCAGGAGGTCATCAGCCTGATAGACCTGACTACCCTGCAAAACCCGCGCTGTCCCCTGCCCGATTTCATCCGCGCCGTGCGCGACCTGCGCGCCGTACCGCTGGAACACATCCAGGCCGAATACACCCGCCTGTTTGTGGCCGGTCATCCGCACCTGCCCTGCCCCCCCTACGAGAGCGCCTACCGGGAAGGCGTTCTGCTGGGCGTCTCCGCCGAGACCGTTGACCGGCTGTACCGGCAATGGGGCATCATTGTCACGGGTGAAGAGGTCGATCACGTGGCCGTGGAGCTTGAATTTACGGCCTACCTGCTGACATTGGAAACGGCAGACCCGCACGCGGCCGCTGATTTTTTGAACGCGCACCTGATGGCCTGGCTGCCTGATTTTTCAGGCGATGTGCAGCGTGTTGCCAAGCTGAAATTCTACCGGGTTGCGGGGCAGCTTTTGACCGCCGTGCTTCATCGCCATGCTGCGGAATATTCCCCTGAAAATAGCGTTGGATTGCCCAAACTGCCGGCGTAAGCACCGTCCTGGCAGTGCATCATCCCCAAACTGGTAGATGCCATTACCCAAGAAAAATGGTCAGCAATGCCATGTTGCCGACCATTTTTGCTCTTTGGCAGCGGCAATTATATTTCCGTTCCCGGACTGCGCCGCACTGTTTACGTAAATTCAGCCGGATCAGCGTCATTTTAAATTAGTGACATTTGTCACTTATGAAATCTGGTAAATCCGGCTAAAATATTTATAATTGCAAAGCACATCCTCTATTCTTCCTTATGGTGAACCGGGTGACACAATGTCCAGATTCACAGCCAACTCAGTTGGCAGCCAAATTTTGTTGGCAACGCTTTTGCTGCTTTTGTTGAGCGGATGCGGCGCCGTTCAGGCCGCCTCACTGCCCTACGTTGACTTAAGCAACCGCGAACCACTGCCGGCTGCTGCCCCGGCTGAAGTTATTCCCTTGCGGCTGGCCGTGGCGGCCATCATATCGCCGGAAGGTACCGTGGACAGCTATAGCGGTCTGGCCCAATATCTGGGGCAAAAATTACACCGGCCCGTAGAGCTGATTCAGCGCCGCACCTACGCCGAGGCAAACGATCTGATTGCCCAAAACGCGGTGGATTTGGCATTTGTTTGCACCAGCGCTTACGTGGACGGCCACGAATCATTTGGGATGGAGTTGCTGGTGGCCCCGGAAGTAAACGGGGAACTTGTGTATTACTCCAAATTGATTGTGCCGGCCGCCAGCTCGGCCACGAGTATAGCAGATTTGCGGGGTCGGGTCTTTGCCTTTACCGACCCTATGAGCCACAGTGGCCGGGTTTATCCCACCTACCTGCTGCAACAGCTTGAAACCACCCCCGAAGAGTTTTTTAGCCGCACCATTTTTACCTACAGTCACGATAAAGCCATTGAAGCCGTGGCGCACGGCGTGGCCGACGGCGCCGCCGTTGACAGCCTGGTGCTGGATTTCGCCCTGCAGCGCGACCCGTCGCTGGCCGAACGGATTAAAGTTATCCACACGTCGCCGCCGTTTGGCATTCCGCCGGTGGTAGTGCCGCCCCAGCTTTCGCCGCGCCAAAAAGCGCTGCTGCGTGATATTCTGCTGGACATGCCCAACGACCCCGAAGGCCGAAAAGTGTTGGGCCAGTTAGGTTTTGATCGATTCACCATACTCAATGATGCCGCCTACAACACCGCCCGGCAAGTGATTGCCACAACCGGAGTATCTCCGTGAGCACATTGGCCGGCCGGCTCAACCGTTATCGGTGGCTCAGCAGCCTGGTAGATCAATTCTGGGCCTGGG
>RFJF01000642.1 GCA_003695455.1 Chloroflexota bacterium | reverse complement strand
GTTGATCAAGCGCATTGTTGACCTGCCCGGCGGAAATATCTGGGTAGAATCGCCCGGCAAAAATAAAGGCAGCACCTTTTATTTTACCCTGCCGCCGGCAGAACCCGCAGACAGAACAACGCCAACAACAACCGGCCAAACCGGTTAATTTTCTCAAATTCACCCAAGTTGTAGAAATTCCAGATTCTACAAGCCCGGTTGGCGTAAAAACTCCGTTCACCCGTTTGTTACTTTTGGAGAAAGTCTCTATGGGCAACCAGCCTCGCCACCTGCTACTGGTTGAAGATAACCCTGCGCACCAAATGCTGGTACAACGCGCATTTGAAAATCACCCGGCACCGGTCACGCTTGCCGTGGCCCGCACGCTGGCAGAGGCCCGGCAGTACATTGAAACAACCACGCCTGATCTGATTATTGCAGAGCTGCGCCTGCCCGATGGCGACAGCATCACCTTGTTGCCCTCAGAGCCGGAACTATCTCCCTTTCCGGTGGTGATTCTCACCAGCCAGGGTGATGAACTCATTGCCGTTGAAACCATGAAGCGCGGCGCGCTGGATTACCTGGTTAAATCAGAACGTGTGCTGGCCGATCTGCCCATAATTGCAAGCCGGTTGATACGCGAGTGGAAACACCTGACTGAACGCGACCGGGCGCAGGCCCAACTCCGGCAAAACGTGGCCCGGCTTACGCTGGTCAACCAAATCAGCACCGAAATCGGAGCCACGTTGAATTTGCAGGATGTATTTGAAAAAACTACCCGGCTCATCCAAACCGCGTTTGATTATCATCACGTGGCTGTGCTGATGATTAGCGGCCAAAATCTGGTACTCAAAGCAATTGTTGGCTATCTTGAACAAGATGTTCCGTCTGATTACACAGTTTCCCTGTCAACAGGTATATGCGGCTGGGTGGCCTCACACGGAGAAAAAATTGTAGCCAACGATGTTTCCGCCGACCCGCGCTATTATAACCCCGTGCCCCACAAAAATCTGACTGCCGCAGAACTGTGCCTGCCGCTTAAAGTCGGCGGTAAAACAATCGGCGTGCTGGACATTGAAAGCCCGCACCGCAACACATTTAGCCAGAATGACAGCCTGACTCTTGAAATCCTCACCGACCGGATTGCCGCCGCCATTGAAAACGCGCGGCTGTATCAGGCCGTGGCACAAGAACTGGAAGAGCGCAAACAGGCCGAAGCCGCCAAAGCCCGGCTGGAAGACCAGCTACGGCAGGCGCAAAAAATGGAAACCATTGGCACACTCACCGCCGGCATTGCCCACGATTTCAACAATCTGCTCACGGCCATCAACGGCTTTGCCGAAGTCATGAAAATGAAATCTGCACCCGGAGACCCCAACTGGAAGGCCATCAACATGATTCTGGATTCCGGTAATCGCGCCGCCAACCTGGTTCAGCAATTGCTGGCGTTTAGCCGCAAACAAATTATTCAGCCGCAAGTTATTAATTTAAACACGGTGGTTGAAACCATGAACAGCATGCTGCGGCGCATCATTGGCGAAAATATTCATCTGGAACTTGACCTGGACCCTGACCTGTGGAACGTGAAGGTTGACAAGGCCCAAATGGAACAAGTCATTGTGAATCTTGCCGTGAACAGCCGCGACGCAATGCCCGGCGGCGGCAGGCTGGTTGTAAAAACCCGCAACACAGTACTGGATCAAACGTTTGTTGACAATCATTTGGGTGCAGAACCCGGCCCTCACGTCTGTTTGACTGTTACCGACACGGGCCACGGTATGGAACCCGAGATACTTGCTCACATTTTTGAACCGTTTTACACCACCAAAGAAATGGGCTCCGGCACCGGTCTGGGACTAGCCACCGTGTTTGGCATCATCAAACAAAGCCACGGGAACATTTGGGCCAGCAGCCAACCGGGGCAGGGAGCTACCTTTGAAATTTATCTGCCGGTGGCAGAAAGTAACGCCGCAACCACCCCCAACCACACCCCGGAAACCAGCCTGCCCACCGGCACAGAAACCATTCTCATTGCCGAAGATGATGAAGGTGTTCGGGATTTGGCCTGCTCCATACTCAAGCGATACGGCTACCGGCTCCTTGTGGCCAACGATGTTCACCACGCGCTCACCCTGGGCCGCACCCACCCCGCCGGCATTCACCTCCTGCTGACCGATGTAATTATGCCGGACATGAACGGCAAGGAACTGGCCGACGCGCTCCGCCCGGAGCAACCCCAAATGAAGGTCATTTACATGTCCGGCTACATCAACACCGATGTGGTGAAAAACGAAATTCTCCCCGACGGCACAAACTTTATCCCCAAACCATTCAGCTACAAAAACCTGCTCAAACAGGTGCGCCAGATTCTTGACGCGCCGCCTCCATTCCAACATTAGCTGGTCGCGGCGGCTTGCGTATTTTCAGGATTTTGCTACACTTTTGGGCAGATTTCACCGCGCACTACCCCATCACTGAAAGGAACAACCATGTCACTCATCGCTGATGACACGCTGTACCAGGTGCTCAGCCCCACCGGCGAGGTGGTTGGCAGCGTCCCCGCAATCGCCCCCGCCGGGCATCTCAACCTGTACCGCTGGATGGTGTTTGGCCGCGTCTTTTCAGACCGCATGACCGCGCTCCAGCGGCAAGGCCGTATGGGCACCTTTGCCGAAGTGAAAGGCCAGGAAGCCGCCTGCGTGGGGCTGGCCGCACGCCTCACAGAAGAAGACTGGCTGATGGGTTCCTACCGCGAAAGCCTGGCCTACATGGTCAAAGGCGTGCCGCTGGCCGCCCAACTCAAACACTGGGGCGGCTACATCCCCGATAACTACCCCTTTGAAGCCCGCTGCCTGCCGTTCCAGATTGTGCTGGCCACGCAAGTGCTGCACGCCGTGGGCATTGCCCACGCCATTAAATACAAAGGCGAACCCCACGTGGCCGTGGTTGGCATTGGCGACGGCGCCACCTCAGAAGGCGATTTCAACGAGGCGCTCAACGCCGCCGCTGTCTTTGAGTTGCCGGTAATTTTTGTGGTGCAAAACAACGGCTGGGCCATCTCGGTGCCGCGCCACGCCCAAACCCGGGTAGACAGCTTTGTCCGGCGCGCCGCCGGATTTGCCGTGCCCGGCCTGCGGGTAGACGGCAACGATATTCTGGCGATGATTGGCGCAATGGACACCGCGTTGGACCGCGCCCGCAGCGGCGGCGGCCCCACCCTCATTGAGGCCGAAACCTACCGCATGGGCGCCCACACTACCGCCGACGACCCCACTCGCTACCGCCCCCCGGAAGATTTGGAACTCTGGGGCCGGCGCGACCCAATCATCCGCTACCGCAAATTTTTGATGGACCGCCAACTGCTCACCGATTTGGAAGACGAGCAGTTACAAGATGACGTAACCGCCGAATTTGAGGCCGCCGTCGCCGAATTTGAGGCCCTCCCGCCGCAGGACGTGGCCCAGCATTTTGACCTGATTCTGGGCAACCCACCGCCGCAACTCGCCCGCCAAAAAGCGCAAATTTTAAATGAGCAATGAGCAATTATCAATGAACAAAATTCCAACTCACCCAACCCCGCCTAATTCAATGACGAGCTACGAACTACGAGCTACGATTGAAACTCCACAAACTCCATAAACTCCACTAACTCTTTTGTTGAGGATTAAATTATGCCCAAACTGACCATGGCCCAGGCCATCAACAACGCGCTGGCCGTTGAACTGGAACACGATTCGCGGGTGCTGGTGTTTGGCGAAGACGTGGGCAAAAACGGCGGCGTCTTCCGTGTGACCGAAGGCTTGCAGGAACGCTTTGGAGAGAAGCGCGTCTTTGACACCCCGCTGGCTGAAAGCAGCATTGTGGGCAGCGCTGTGGGCATGGCCATCAACGGCCTGCGCCCCATCGCCGAAATTCAGTTTTTGCCCTTTGCGCTGGTCTCCTTCAACCAGACCGTCACCCAGGCTGCCCGTATGCGCTACCGTTCCGGCGGCGTGTACACCGTGCCGATGGTCATTCGCACGCCCTTTGGCGGCGGGGTTCGCCCGCCGGAGATGCACTCCGACAGCTTTGAAGCGATGTTTGCTCACGCGCAGGGGCTGAAAGTGGTGGCCCCCTCAAATCCGTATGACGCCAAAGGATTGCTGCACGCCGCCGTGGATGATCCCGACCCGGTGCTGTTTCTGGAACATATGAAGTTGTACCGCTCGCTCCGGCAAGAGGTTCCCGCCGAGCGTTACACCGTGCCGCTGGGCAGAGCCGCCACCGTTCGCCCCGGACGCGATGTTTCGGTCTTTGCCTACGGCGCTATGGTGCAGCTGGCGCTTGATGCCGCCGCACAGGTAGAAAAGGAATCCGGCATCTCGGCAGAGGTGGTAGACCTGCGCACGCTGGCCCCGCTGGACGAAGCCGCCATCGCTGCCTCGGTGGACAAAACCGGGCGGGCCGTGGTGGTTCACGAAGCGCCCCGCGCCGGCGGGCTGGCCGCCGAGGTCATCGCCGTGATTAACGAACACAGCCTCTACTCGCTGCTGGCCCCGGTGGAGCGCGTCACCAGCCCGGACACCGCCTTTCCCGTGCCCAAACTGGAGGACATCATTTTGCCCAACGTGGCCCGCGTCAAAGCCGCCATCCGCCGCACGCTGGAAGAATAATCTTCAATGACCAATGAACAATTACCAATTATCAATGAACAAAATTCCAACTCACCCAACTCAATAAACTCTATGAACTCACCAAACGCACCCTACCCATTTAAATTACCCGATGTGGGTGAAGGCATCCACGAAGCCGAAATTGTGCGCTGGCTGGCCCAACCCGGCGATGCCGTTGCCCTGAACCAGCCCCTGCTGGAAATCCAGACCGACAAAGCCGTCGTTGAAATTCCCGCGCCGGTGGCCGGAACCGTGGTTCAGATTCACGTGCCGGAGGGCACGCTGGCCCGCGTGGGCGATTTGCTGGTCACGTT
>RFJF01000641.1 GCA_003695455.1 Chloroflexota bacterium | reverse complement strand
GCCCGCAGGCGCAGCGCCGCCGCGTCCAAACTCACTGCGGCTCAATTATGGTGGTGCCCATTCACCACGCCGGTAACATTGTGGGAACCATCACCGCCATTAACCGGCCCGACGAGCCGGATTTTACCCAACAAGATGTTGACCTGCTGGTGACCGTGGCCGGGCAAATGGCTATTATCATTGAAAACGCGCGCCTTTTTCTGGCCGAACGCCGGAGCGCCTTACAGTTTCATTCCATCGTCAATGCTTTTCCTGACCTCTATTTTCGGCTCAACGCCCAAAATGAATACATTGATTTTTACGCCGGCTCGGTAAACGATTTGTACGTGCCCCCCGAAGAGTTTCTGGGCAGGCGTGTGGCGGATGTGTTACCGCCCGATGTGGCCGAGCAGTTTGCCGACGCAATTGATTATTTGCAGCACGCCGGAGAATCAATCGCCGTGGAGTATGCGCTGCCCATTGACGGCGAGGAGAAAAATTTTGAGGCCCGGCTGGTGCCGCTGCCCAACGCAGAAGTGATGGTGATTGTGCGCAACATCACCGAGTTGAAACAGGCTGAAAAAGCTGAACACGAGCAGCGCATTCTGGCCGAAGCCCTGCAACAAAGTACGGCGGCGCTCACAGCCACCCTTGATTTTGACGAAGTGCTGGACCGTATTCTTGAAAATGTAGACCGGGTTGTGCCCAATGATATGTGCAATATTATGCTCATTGAAAACGGCGTGGCCCGCGTGGTTCGCTGGCGCGGTTACCAGACGCAGGGGCGAGAGGAATCCATCCGCAGCGTCAGTTTTAAAGTGGCCGACGTGCCCAATTTGCAGGGCATGGTAGAGTCCGGAAAGCCGGCCATCATCCCCGATGTGAGTCAGCACAAAAGCTGGGTTGACACGCCTGGCACCAACTGGATTCGCTCTCACGCGGCGGCCCCTATTAAACTTGAAGGCCGGGTCATCGGTTTTCTCCACCTGGATGATTCCAAACCCTATGCCTTTACCCAGGAACAAGCCGACCAACTGCAAGCCTTTGCCAACCAGGCCGGCATTGCTATCAAAAATGCCCGCCTGTACGAGGAGCTTCGCCGTTACACCCGCGAACTGGAAATGCAAATTGACGAACGCAAACGGATTGAACTTGAACTGCGCCAGGCCAAAGAAATTGCAGAAGCCGCCAACGTTGCCAAAAGCGAATTTTTGGCCAACATGAGCCACGAAATCCGCACCCCCATGAACGCAATCATCGGTTTAACCGGCCTGCTGCTTGATACCCCCCTCAACCCGGAACAGCGTGATTTTTTGGAAACCGTGCGCGTTAGCGGCGATACCTTGCTGACCCTTATCAATGATATTCTGGATTTCTCCAAAATTGAGGCCGACAGGCTGGAACTTGAAAACCAGCCCTTTATTTTGCGTGACTGCGTAGAAGAAACGCTGGATTTGGTGGCGGCGGTGGCCGGCGGCAAAGGGCTGGACATTGGCTACCTGATTGAACCGGGGTTACCGGGCGCGTTTGTAAAAGACGTAACCCGCCTGCGCCAAATTCTGGTCAACCTGCTCAACAACGCCGTCAAATTTACCGAACGCGGCGAAGTAGTGGTTTCGGTGACGGGCCGCCCGCTGGAATCCGGCCACTACGAACTGCACTTTGCCGTGCGAGACACCGGCATCGGTATTCCCAAAGATAAACAGCACCGGCTGTTCAAATCATTCAGCCAGGTTGATGCTTCAACCACGCGCAAATATGGCGGCACCGGCCTGGGGTTAGCCATCAGCAAGCGCCTCAGCGAGTTGATGGGCGGCAGAATGTGGGTTGAAAGTGAACTTGGCAAAGGCTCTACTTTTCACTTCACTATTGAAGCCCCCGTTGCGCCAGCGCCCCATCGCCACTATCTTGAGCCCAACCAGCCGTTGCTGGCCGGAAAACGGCTGCTCATTGTTGACGACAACGCCACCAACCGGCTCATTTTGCAGCGCCAAACCGCCAATTGGGGAATGCAGCCGCAGGCGGTGGAATCCGGCTTTGCCGCATTGGAGCTATTCAATCGGGGCGTGCAGTTTGACATAGCCATCCTTGATTACCAGATGCCGGAAATGGACGGCCTTGCGCTGGCGGCCAACATTCAGAAACGGGTTAATGCCGATAAATTACCGCTGATACTGCTCACATCAATGGGTAAGCCCGACGAAGAAGCCGGCGGCCAAATCTTTGCCGCGCAGCTTTCAAAACCCATCAAGCCGGCGCAGTTATTTTCGGTGCTGGTCAATGTGCTAACCGGGCAGCCCGCCGCGCCGGAATTTTTGGCCCCCCGCGGGCAGCAGCAAGCCGAAGCGGCTGAACCTGATAAATCGCTGCGTATTCTGCTGGCAGAAGACAACGTGGTCAACCAAAAAGTTGCGCTGCGCATGCTGGAGCGGATGGGCTACCGGGCCGATGTGGCCGGCAACGGGCTGGAAGTGCTGGATGCGCTGATGCGCCAGCCCTACGATGTGGTACTGATGGATGTGCAAATGCCGGAAATGGACGGTCTGGAAGCCACCAAAATTATCCGGCAGCAGTGGCCCAACGCCCGGCAGCCACAGATTGTGGCCATGACGGCCAACGCCATGAAAGGTGACCGTGAAAAATGTTTGGCGGCGGGTATGAATGATTACGTGAGCAAACCTGTTCGCGTTGTAGAGTTGCAACAGGCGTTGCAAAAATGCCGCAAACTGAATACCCCACCTGCTGCCGAGGCCGCTATACCCGAGGTGGAGGCAACATCGTCACCCTCCACCGCAAAAACCGATTCGCCGGTTGACCTCGATGCACTCGAAGAATTCAGAATCTCGCTGGGCGACGACGATGGTTCGATTATTGCCGAAGTGACGGAAATGTTTTTATCCAAAGCCCCGGAGGTGATTGAAACGTTGCGGCAAAGCATTGCAGACAATGAGCCAGACACCGTTCACCATCTGGCCCACACGCTCAAACCCAATGCCGGGCAGCTTGCCGCCTACCCGCTGTCCGCCCTGTGCCAGGAATTGGAACAACTGGGTAAATCCGGCAACCTGAACGGAGCCGCCGCCAAACTTGCCGCTATTGAAACTGAATTTGAACGGGCAAAATCTGTGCTGCACCGCTACCTGCAAGAGTCGGCAAAGAATAGCTGAAATCACGTGACTCAACCCAAACAACCCCTGCCACAACCCCAACCGGCGCCGGCGTGGCCGGATGCCCTGCTGGTGCTGACCGCTGTTTTCTGGGGCGTCAATTTTTCGGTGGTCAAGTTTGCCCTGGCCGAACTGTCGCCGCTGTCGTTCAACGGCCTGCGCTTTGTGGTGGCTGCCTCAACCATGTTGGTGCTGGCCTACGCCACCGGCCACCGGTTCACGTTTCGGCGGCGGCATGTGCTGTATCTGATTGGGTTGGGCTTGCTGGGCAACACTGCCTACCAACTGCTGTTCATCTTTGGCATCAACCTGACCACCGCCGATAATGCCTCGCTGATTTTGGCGACGGTGCCGGCCTGGGTGGCGCTGATGGGCACATTGGCCGGCGTGGAAAAAGTGGAGGCGCGGGGCTGGCTGGGGGTTCTGCTTTCTTTGGGGGGCATCATTCTGATTATTCTGGGCAGTAATCGCAGCGCGCATTTTGAATTTGGCGGCGCAACCCTGCCGGGCGACGCGCTGATGCTGCTGGCAACGCTCTGCTGGTCCACCTACACGCTGCTGACGCGCCCCATGATGCGCCACTACTCGTCGGCGTCTGTGACCAGTTTTTCCACGTTGATGGGAACCATCCCCCTGTTCCTGATTTCCCTGCCGTCAATTATGCAGACTGACTGGCCGCAAGTATCCGGCACAGCGCTGGCAGCGCTGGTCTTTTCCGGTATTTTTGGGATTGCGTTGGCCTACTTTTTCTGGAACTTTGGTGTTTCCCGTTTGGGCAGCGCCCGCACCTCGCTCTACTCAAACCTGACCCCGCCCATCGCCCTGCTCACTGCGTGGCTGTGGCTGGGCGAAACGCTCACCCCGCAGCAGTGGTTTGGCGCGTTGCTGGCGTTGGCCGGGGTGGTGCTCGCCCGCCGATTTACCCGCCCGGCCCGCTGATTTCTGTAAGTTGCCCCACAGAACGCGCCGCCCGGCGGCGGTATCATATTTTTTATGATGAAACGACTTTTGCGAATCACACTTGTGCTGCTGGCGCTGGTCATCGTTGCCGGGGTGGGCTGGTTCCGGCTGATTGCACCCCCCGCGCCGCCCCCCGCCGAGACGGGGCCGCAGGTGGTGGCGGTGGTCAACGGCGCGGCCATCACCGGCCAAATGATTGACCGCGAGGTCAACACCAGCCGTTTCAACGTGCTGGCTCCGCCGCCGCCTCTGACCGGCGATGATCTGGCGCTGGCCCGCGACGAGGCGCTGAACCAGCTTGTCTCGCGGCAGTTGATTTTGCAGGCCGCCCGGCGGCAGGGATTCTCGCTGAGTGATGCCGAGGTGGCAGATCGGGTGGATTTGCTGTTTGGCACGGCTACCCCCGCCGAACTGGATGCCGCGCTGGCCCAGGCCGGCCTCACCCGTGATGACCTGCGCTGGTGGATCGGCCAGATTTTCACCGTAGAGGCCTTCACCACCGATGTGCTGCTGGCCGATGTGCCCCCGGATGACCGGCAGGCGGTGTACAATTCCTGGTACAACGCTCTGCGGGCCGAAGCCGAAATTCAGTTCCCCGGCAGGTCAGATGCGGACGCCGCAGTGCAGGCGCTGCCCGGCCAGCCGGCCCCGGATTTCACATTGGCCGGCCTCGACGGCCGGCCGGTTTCGCTGGCCGATTACCGGGGACGGGTGGTGCTGGTTAATTTTTGGGCCACGTGGTGCCCCACCTGCGTCACAGAAATGCCGGACTACGAGCAGGTCTACCGCCAATTTTCGCCTGATTTTGTGGTGTTGGGGGTGAATTTACAGGAAAGCCCGGCCCAGGTTGAAAAATACGCCGCCGGGCTGGGGTTGAGTTTCCCGGTGCTGCTTGACGCGGACGGGCAGGTGACCAACCGGCAGTATCGGGTGACCGGTATGCCGGGCAGTTTCATCATCAATCGCGATGGCGTGATTATCTACCGTCACGCCGGCCCCATGCCCGCCAAAACACTGCGCACCAAACTGGCCGATCTGGGGTTGTAGCGCCGCTTACGGCGTCGCGTTTTTTACAATCACCGGTAAATACCAGGGCCACACTTTAAACGAGGCGTCCGCCGACAGCACCACCGCGCGGTTGAAGCCATCATCCACCTGCGCCACATTGCGGATGGTACCCACCCCGGTGGCGCTGACCACGGCCCGCACCGTGAGCGTGGTTTCTGCCCCCACCCCCAGCGATGCCGCCGTCCACGTGAGGGCGTTGCCGCTGCTGATGACCGTTCCGGCCTGCGCCGACGCCCCCAGCAGTTGCAGTGAATTCGGCAGGGTGTTGGTGGTTGTTACCGCGCCGCTGCCAACCATCCCCCGATTGCGCAGTACCAGCGTGTAGGTCAGCGTGTCGCTCTGTTGAATCCCCGCCGCCGGTGTGACCCCCAGCGATGACTCGCTAAAATTGGGTGTGACCGGCACCGCCGCCACCCGGTCAAACCGAATATTGTGCGCCGGGTAGGCCAGCCAACTGGTCTGGCTGATGACCGTTCCGGCGGGCAGCGGCTGGTTGATTTGCGCTGTGTAAGTAAACGTGGTGCTCTGGTTGACCGCCAGCGGGCCGCTCCAGTTGAACGTGCCGCTGCCGGGCGTGAGATACGCCGGAAAGGTGGCGGTGAATGTGGCTGTGGTCAGGTCGTCCCAGCCGTCGTTGGTGATGGCGGCGGTAAAGGTAATCCAACTGCCGCTGCTCACCGAGTTGGCTTCCGCCGTCACGGTAGAGGCGCCCAGCCAGCTCAGCCAGCCCACCGAGCGCTGCATCAGCCGGGCGCGTTCACTGCGGCCGAGCAGTTCCGGCCCGTAGGCCAGAAAGTTGGTGCGCCACGTTTCCGTAAAAATGGTGGGCGGTGTTGGCGCCGGGTAAACAATCCGGGTAATACCGGCGTTGGTCAGCCCGTTGGGCTGGTCGGCCTGCCCCCGGCTGGCAACGCCCGCCGAGGTTGTAGGGGTCAGCGCGTCGGTGAAATTCTGGTAGCCCGCCGGAAAGGTGAGCGGATACGGCCCCAGCAGCGTGCCCACCGGGTTGTCCAACTCACCGCTGGCGACGGTGGTGGTAAAATCTTCGGTGTGGGCCAGCACGCCCAGATAATCCTGCGCAAACGGCCCGTAATTACCGCTGTGATTCAATTTGTGGCGGTACAGAAAATCCTGACTGCTAAAAAACAGCCGCCCGCTGTTATTCAGATAATCGATCAGCCGTTCTTCTTCGGCCACGGTCAGCGGCTGGTACCAATCGTAGGCGGTGTACCAGACGGTCATCGGGTACATAGCCAGCGTGCTGGCGGGCGGGCTGGGCGGCTCGCTGCCGGTAAACGCTTTGGGAACCAGCCAGTAATCGTACGGAATGCCGTTGTCGCTGAGCGCCTGTTTGAATTCAGTGGCAAAACTGTACCAGCGGTCGTCGTCTACCAGCAGCACCGGGGCCGGTGTTTTCGTGTAGCGAGTAATTACGTCAGTCAGGGTGGGTGCGGCAGTTGATTGGGCCGAAATCGTAAAGCTGTCGGTGATGTGCCAACTTTTGGTGACCGGTACCTGCACCGTTACCGCAATTTGTCGCGAGGCACAGCTTGCCAGCCCCACCGGCGAGGACGGGGCGCTGGTGGGCCAGTTGTACGGCCCCAGCCCGGCGCGCGCCAGCGAGAACGTATCGGCGGCGGCGCCGGTGTTGCGCAGGCGGAACGTGTGCGCAACCGTATCGCCAAAATTGCCGATTTGTGTTCCTTCCGTCGCGGTCAGTTCCACCCCGTGAGCCGGCGGCGTCTGCATCAGCCAGGCGATAGATTGGGCCATTACCTGGCTGCGGTCACTCCGGCTGTTGATGCCTTCCAGCCCAAAAGCCAGAAAAACAGCCCGGTAGGGACGGCACAGCCCCACGTGCAGCCCCGCCAGATTTTCTGCAGCAGTGCCGTATTGCAGCAGGTCGCCGGCAAAATCGCTGTTGTTCACAGTCACCACATCCGGCGATATTTGGTTGTTGGCCCCGTCGCCGCCGTTCAGCGAGAGTGCCAGCCCGGCAAACGGCTGGCCGGCCACGCCGTTGACCGTGTTTTCGGTGGAAGTGTCGGCCACAAAATCTACCATCAAATAGCTGTCCAAATAATCCGCCGGCGGCGAAAGGGAGTTGCCGCTATCGTAATAAGCCACATCCTGCCCGCTGAGCAGCAACTTGCCGCCGCCGTCCAGATACCCTTTCAGGGCGCTGTTTGCGCCAACGTACCCCGGTGAATCTTTTGGCGCGGACCAGATAACAATATCGTACGGCAACAATTCTGACGTGGTGGGCACATCGGTGGGGGTAACGGTGGGGGTTGGTGATGTGCCGGGTGTCGTGGGTGTAGCGGGCGTCGCGCAGGGCCTGCTCAAAAAACGCCGACTGGCTGCCGTCGTACCACGTGCCGCTGTCAACCAGCAAAATCGAAGGGGCGCTTTGCAGCGCAAAGTTGCGGGTGGTTGTGATTCCGGCCGTAATGTTAATGTTGACCGCCTGCGTAATTCGATGTTCGGCGGCGGTGACGGTGGCGGTATAAATGCCCACCGGCAGGGCGAGCGCGTAATTGCCGGCCACAGTTGTTGCCGTAACCGGCGTATCTTCAATGCTGATGGTGGCCGTGAGCGGCGCGCCGGAGCCGGCGTCGGTGACGGTTCCGGCCAGATAACCCACCGGCAGCGGCGACAGGCTGAAATTTTGCACGGTGGTGGTGCCGGTGGTTACGCTGACCAGTTTGGTGCTGCCGGGTGAATACCCAAACGCCGACGCGATGACGTTGTACGCGCCGGCGGCCAATCCCCGTGTGTACATGCCGCTGCTGTTGGTGGTGGCCGTTACCCCGGCCCCGCCCAGCGCCGGGGTTATTTGCGCGGTTGCGCCGCCAACCGGCAGGCCGGTTACAGAATCGGTGATGGTTCCGGCCAGCGTGCCCGCACCCGCCACCGACAGCACCGCGCTGTAGGTGTCAATCCGTCCCCAGCCGTAATTGTTGTTGGGGATGGGGCTGCCCAGCGGTACGGCGGTAGACATCAGCGCGTTGGAAATGCCGTCGCCGGTCAGTGCGGGCGAGGCTTGCAGCAACAGCGCCGCCGCCCCGGCCACGTGCGGGGTGGCCATGCTGGTGCCGCTGAACGTACCGTACGCCCCGCCGGGTAGCGTTGAGCGCACATCCACCCCGGGCGCGCTGACCTGCGGTTTAATCTGCCCCCACGGCGAGGGGCCGCGCCCGGAAAAACTGGCAATCACATCGCTGCTGTTTGTGGCGCCCACGGCAAACACGCTGCTCAAACTCCCCGGTGACCCCACCGAACCGATTGACGGCCCGTTGTTGCCGGCGGCAAACACCGGGTAAATCCCGGCGGCTTGCAGGGTTTGAATATCGGCCTCAAATTCGGTGCTGAAGCTGTTGTTGTTGCTCCAGGAATTGTTGATAATGTCCGGGGCCAGCGCCGGGTTGCCGTTGGGAGCCAGCATCCATTGCAGGGCGGCGTGCAGCCAGCTATCCTGCCCGCTGCCGCTGCTGTTAAAGGCGCGGGCGGCAATCCAGCGCGCGCCGGGCGCTACACCGGTTCCGTTTTGCCCGGCAATGGTGCCCATGGTGTGCGTACCGTGACCGTTGCCGTCTACCGGGTAGGTTGCGCCTTCGCCGGTAGCGTCAAACCAGTTACCGCTGTGCAGGGGCAATTTGCCCGGGCCGGTGTAGCCGCGGTAGTTGCTCTGCAAATCGGGGTGGTTCCAGTCTACGCCGGAGTCAATGTTGGCTACCACTACCCCCGTTCCGTCAAACCCCAGCGCATTCCAGACCTCATCGGCCCGGATTTTGCTGATGCCCCACTCCGGCGTTTGCAAATTTGGCCGATGGGCGGCAGCGCGGAGCGGCGGGCTGCTTTGCGCGGCGGGATTGAGCCGGACGGTTTTGTCCAGCCGGACAATTTTGACATCCGGTCGCGCGGCCAGCGCCAGCACCGTATCCAGCGAGCCGCGGGCTGCCACGGCGTTGACAATCCACAGCGGCCGCACGTCCGACGCGGGCGCGCTCTGCCCGCTCAACCCGCCGCCGGTGGCGGTGAGCTGATTCAACACCCCGGCCTGGCTGGCCTGCGCGGTTTGCTGCAACGCCTCTACAATGGCCCGCCGGGTTTCAACCGGGTCCGGCGCGCCCAGTGCGGAGAGTGGCGCCGAGGCCGCCGCCGCCGAAATATCGGCCTGCGCCTGCATGTGAACAATGAACGGCGCAGCTGAATCGCCGCTGAGCAGGCGTTTGAGGAGTTGCGGCTCAATTTTACTGAGCAGATTTGGGGCGATGTTTGGCGCGGCGGGTGGTGCGGCCGGTTCGGTGGGCAGGGGTTCCGGCCCTTTAGCCGGCGGAACCGGTTCCTGCGCGGTAACCAGCGCGGCCAGCGAGACCAGCAGCAGCGCCGCCAGCAGGAGGGCAGAAGACAGTCTTTTAATCATCATCGGTTAGTTCCAGGGGAGACAGGGAGACAGGGAGACGGGGAGATGGGGAGATGGGGAGACAGGGAGATGGGGAGACAGGG
>RFJF01000059.1 GCA_003695455.1 Chloroflexota bacterium | reverse complement strand
ATTCTGGATGCCCGCGGTGCGGACGCCCTGCACGCGGTCCGGGCCGAGCTGGAATCGCAGACGCGGGTGGCGGCCCTGCCCGGCGACGTGAGCGATGCGGCTCACCGGCGGGCGCTGGCCTCGGCCGCCGCAGAACTGGGCGGGCTGGACGCAGTGGTCAACAACGCCGGCATTCTCGGCCCCAGCCCGCAGCCGTTTCTGCTCGACTACCCGCTCGATGCGCTGGCGGAGGTGTTCCGGGTGAACACACTGGCTCCGCTGGCGCTGTTGCAAACCCTGCGCCCGGCAATCAAACCCGGCGCGGCGGTCATCAACATTTCCAGTGATGCGGCGGTTGAGGCCTACCCCGGCTGGGGCGGCTACGGCGCCAGCAAAGCCGCACTCGAGCAGTTGTCGGCGGTGCTGGCGGCGGAGAATCCGGCGTGGCGCGTGTTCCGGGTTGACCCCGGCGATATGCGCACGCAGATGCACCAGGATGCCTTCCCCGGCGAGGACATCAGCGACCGCCCTCTGCCGGAAGCCAGCGTGCCGGGGCTGGTTGCCCTGCTGACCGGTGATTTTTCCGGCGGCCGGTACCGGACACAGGAGTTGGATAATGATTAATATAGCCCAAAAACAGCAAATAACACTGTCAACTTCGCGTAGCGAAAAGCATATTTTAAAAATCACGCCGCCAATCCACAGCGATTTCGACTTCACCCTGCCGCCGGAACTGGAAGCCCACGAGCCGCCGGAGGCGCGCGGCCTGCGCCGCGATCAGGTGCGGTTGATGGTTTCATCCGGGGCAGGGGAGCGGGTGGAACACACGCAGTTTACCCAACTGCCCAACTTTCTTGCCGCCGGCGATGTGCTGGTCATCAACACCAGCGCCACCCGTCCGGCATCACTGCCTGCCGCCCGGCGCGACGGTACGCCGCTGCGCGTTCACCTGTCTACTCAACTGCCGGCCGATTTGTGGCTGGTCGAGCTTCGGCGGTCCGCGGAATCTGCCAGCCGGCCGTTTTTGCACGCTGCGCCCGGTGAAACGCTGACCTTGCCGGATGGCGCGAGCATCACCCTGCACACACCGCACGCCGCGGCGCTGCGGCATCAGCCTGACGCGCCGGTGCGACTGTGGGTAGCCTCGCTGCATTTGCCGCAGGGTTGGGCCGTGGATGATTTTCTGGCCCGTCACGGCGCGCCCATCCGGTACAGCTACGTGCCGCGGGCGTGGCCCATCAGCAGTTACCAGACCGTGTACGCCACCGAGCCGGGCAGCGCCGAAATGCCGTCGGCGGGGCGGGCGTTTACGCCGGAATTACTCACCCGGCTGGCCGCGCAGGGGGTGCAGATTGCCCCGCTGGTGCTGCACACCGGCGTTGCCAGCCAGGAACACGGTGAGCCGCCCTACGAGGAATTCTATCGCGTGCCGCCGGACACAGCTCGACGGGTGAACGCCGCGCGCGCAGCCGGCCGGCGGGTGATTGCGGTCGGCACCACGGTAGTGCGGGCGCTGGAAACCGTGGCCGATGCGGACGGCCTGGCGCATCCCGGCGAAGGCTGGACCACGCTGGTCATCACGCCTTCGCGCAAAATGCGGGTTGTTTCCGGGCTGCTCACCGGCCTGCACGAGCCGGAGGCCACCCATCTGGCCATGCTGCGCGCGCTGGCCAGCCGGGCACACCTGCAAAACGCCTACACCGAGGCGTTGCGCCAGCGCTACCTGTGGCATGAATTTGGCGATTTACACCTGATTTTGCCGTAACCATTTGTATTTCGTTTTTTGGGAATCAAAAAAGCCGGGTTGCCCAGACCCGACTTTTTCAAAAGGAGGAGAAGAGAAAGTTTTTAATTACGATTAAATTATACCCGCAAATTTTGGATTTTTCTTGATGTGATTTTGCCGTTTACCCTACGCTTGCTCTACGGTGTCTCAGAAAGCAGTTCATTTTGGTGAGTTTTCAACATTACAAACAATGTACTCCGGCAGAATATCAACACATTTTGGTTCGTGTAATTCAAGTTATACGAAACGAAAAGAACTAAACATCACATGATTCCTCTGTCCCAAACCAGTAGCCACGCAACAAAAAAGCGGCGATTCTCAACGAGAATCGCCGCCGACATTCTTTCTTTATCGGCATTACGCCGCCAGCGTTTGAACCACCGGGCGCGCCTTGGGAATGGCGCACGCTTCGTTGAGCGCCGCCAAAAATTCGGCGAGGTCCGGCGCTTCAATCAATTCCGGTTCCTGCCAGCGCAAATCATCGCTTGCCGGAATGACCCGTTCCATTTCGTCCAGCGGAACAACCTCGGCCAGCAATTGCCGGTTGATTTCAGCCCCCAGCCGTTCCCAGGTGAGATTGTAATGGAACACCACCTGTCCCCGCGCATCTTCCAGCGCGTAGGCGTCGTCAAACCAAACGCCGTCTTCATCGCGTCGCTGTAATCGCCGTACTCTCATGATGCGGTCTCTCCTTTCAGTCGGGCCAGCGCCTGCCGTGCCTCATCAACCCGATGTTCTTCCATTATATACACGCCCACATCACTTTCCAAAAACAACTGCAAATCTACGTCATCGCCGCGATTGGCTTTGATCAACGTGGCTACCTCAAACGTAACGCCAAATAACCGGTTGAGAACCTCTTGCAAATACAGGTGTTCCTCATAGATGGCAATAATGTGCGCCTCGACGTGCTGGGCCAGCAACCGCCGTAACGCTCGCGTACTCTGCCTGAGCGGGTGAACGCCGCGCGCCTTCAGCAGCCGGATTTCCACAATTTCATGGATGAGGATGCTGGTGCCGTACGGTCCGCCAAAATCAACCAACTCCTGCCAGGTTGATTCTCCCAGCCCGCGCTGAATGATACTCAGATATTTCTCAACGGTCTGCACGTCTGATTCGGTAATCTGGTAGCGATTGAGGCCTACAGGTTCCAGTTGAGCCAGCAAATCGCGGTGTCGTTTGGCCACAGACAGAGTCTCTCCACGGGCGATGGTAGCGATAGTTTAGCACAAAACCGGCAGTTATTCAATGGGGAATGAATGTACCGTGTTTTGATGCCACTCCCCTATTAGCATATAATGGTGCGGATTTATCAGAGTCAAATTTGTTTTATCGCTACGCGAAAGGAATTTTTGATGAACATTGAAACACAGGCCATTCACGCCGGTCACCAGATTGATCCCGCCAGCGGCGCAGTCACACCGCCCATTCACCTGTCCACTACATTCGAGCGCGCCGCCGATGGCAGTTACCCCCACGGTCACGTTTACACCCGCGACACCAACCCCAACCGCAACGCGCTGGAACACAATCTGGCGGTGTTGGAAGGCGGATTTGAGGCCGCGGCGTTTGCGTCCGGCTCGGTGGCAACAATGAGTTTGTTGCAGGCTCTCCGCCCCGGCGACCACGTTATTGCCCCCAACGATTTTTATTTTGGAATCAGAAAAATCATCAACGAAATTTTCATTCCGTGGGGCTTGCAGGTTTCTTTTGTTGATATGACGGATTTGGACGCGGTGCGCCGCGCGGTACAGCCCAATACCGCCCTGCTGATGCTGGAATCGCCCTCCAATCCGCTGCTGACGGTGGCCGATATCCGCCAGATTGCGGCCATTGCCCGGCAGGCGGGCGCGCAGTTGATGGTGGATAACACAGTGGCCACACCGGTTTTGCAGCATCCGCTGCAACTGGGCGCGGATTTTGCGGTTCACGCCACCACCAAATATATTGGCGGCCACAGCGACGTACTGGGCGGCGCCATTGTGGCCCGGGAAGATTCGGGGGTGTGGCAGCGGGTGCGGTTTATTCAGAAAGTGGGTGGAGCGGTGCCGTCGCCGTTTGATTGTTGGCTGGCACTGCGCGGCCTGCAAACGCTGCCCTACCGTGTGCGGGCGCAATCGGCGGCGGCGCTGAAAATTGCCCAATTTCTGGAGCAGCATCCGGCGGTGGAACAGGTGCACTACCCCGGGCTGGAAAGCGCGGCCGGCCACGCGGTGGCCAAAGCCCAAATGGAGATGTTTGGCGCGCTGCTTTCATTCCAGGTAAAGGGCGGGCAGGCAGCGGCGCTGGCTGTGGCGGCCAACGTGAATCTGTTTACCCGAGCCACCAGTTTTGGCGGTGCGCACAGCCTGATTGAGCACCGGGCCTCGATTGAACACGAAGGCACGACCACGCCGGTCAACCTGCTGCGAATGTCTGTGGGGCTGGAAAATGTGGATGACTTGCTGGCCGATCTGGCGCAAGCGCTGACGGTGTAGCTGCCAAAAACTTACAATTTGTCGCCAAACAGCGAACTGAAATAATCCTGCATCTGCTCACGGGGACGGCAAGCGTAGCAGGTGGTGGGCAAATTTTCTCCGGCGGCAATCGGCTGACCGCAGCGTTGGCAGGTTGTCAAATCGCCGGCGGCGAGCGCTTTTTTCTCCAGCGCGCCGGGAACGGCAGATGCGGGCCGGGTAGTGACCGCTATTTCCGGGCAGGCCGGCACACACAGGTTGCAGGCCGTACCCAAACAGATGGCCGGTTCCAGAATCAGGGCGAATTCTTCGTCATCGTGCAAAAATTTAATGGCACCGGTGGGGCAGAACTT
>RFJF01000640.1 GCA_003695455.1 Chloroflexota bacterium | reverse complement strand
GGTTTGAAGGGTTTTGTGTTAAACAGAAGCCCGCTGATGCCCAACAACAGCACAAGCTGGGTGAGGGTAAACCCGGCAACTGTTCCAAACAGCGCCGGGTTTAATTCTGATTTGAGAAGCGCCACAAACAAAATAGCCGGCAGAAACAGGTAAAAATTAAACTTAGAAAGGGTTTGCACATCAATGGGAAACAGGCGGTCCATTAAAACCCCAATACCGATGAGCGCAAACACCGGAAAGATGACGGTAGTCAAAATTTGAAGAAAAAGTGCCAAGTTAACCTGCTACACGCGATGGTTGAGGTTGCGCGGGTTCATTACCGGGCAGGGCAATTCTGGTAATTTTGCGCCGGAACTGCTGGCAACCACCCCGGTTCTGTCGCTTCAGCCAATCAGGGAATGATGAGTGTCTTTAAAGAATTCTGGGTATTCAGAGATGCGCTTTCGGCGGCAAAAACGGCGGGAATATCGGCCAGGCTGTGCCGCACCGAATTTTCAAAAATGATGTCCAGGTTAAAAACGCCTCGCTGTACCGCCCGGAAGGCCTGGCGCATGTGTTCTACCGAGCGCAGTTTGGTGTAGTGAACCGCGTTGAGGTTGCGGATTTCAAGCCCATCCTCATGAAAACGGTGAAAGCAAAAGTCCTTGACCGGGGCGTAATTATCGCCGTAAAGGGCCATAATGCCGTTGTGCCGGACCATATCCAGCGCCAGCTTGATGCCTGTGCCGTCGCCGCCCATTGCCTCAACAGCCACATCCACGCCCTCACCGCGGGTCAGTTCGTTAACCACGGCAACGGGGTCTGCGTGGTTGGTGTTGATAACGTGATGCGCGCCCAGTTGCCGGGCAATATCCAGCTTGCTCTGCACCGCGTCAATTGCAATTACTTTGGATGCCCCGGATTTGAGCGCGCCCTGCAACAAGATGTTTCCGGCAAATCCCACGCCGGCAACTGCTACGGTATCGCCCAGTTTTACGCCCATGTGCAACGCCGCCCACACGGCACACCCCAGCGGTTCATACAAACACCCTACCTCAAATGAGACGCCGTCCGGGATAGGCTGAACCAGATTTACGTCGGCCACCCAATAATCTGAAAAGGTGGGGTAAATCAAACTCCCCACTCTGTCGCCGATATTCACTGTGCCGCCACCCAGGTACTCGCCAACCGCGCTGCCCATTGCAACAATGGTGCCGCCGCCTTCGTGGCCCAGCGGCCCCATGGGGTAGGCGTGCTCCGGCAAGCCATCGGAGCGCGCGGCCCCCAGTTGGGTACCCGGCCCGCCTCTGGCTTCATCTTGCGGCCTGACGTTGATGCCCCGGTAGAAATATCGCTCTGAGCCGCACACCGATGCCTGATAAGTTTTGACCAGAACCTGTGTTGGTTTCAAATCCGGCAGAGTCACTGTTTCCAGGGTCAGCGTTCCCGGTTCAGAAATATAGACTACTCTTGTTTCTGGCATAACCGGCATCTCCTGTGGCACTCGGTTTTTGCGTTTTCATTTCATCATCATTTCAATTGAAACACAACCTGCCGGTTTCATCCAGACGTTTTTCGCCTAAAACTTGCCAACTCTTTGCCACACGGCGGATTGCCGGATTGCATGACTGCATGCTCTACGCTAAAATCCAGAGCATCGGGCGGCGCAATGTTGGAGGACACCCATGGCAACGTATTCTGTGTTGAGAAAATTTGAATATGATTCGATTGAAGATTTAGACGGTTTAATCCGCGAGTCTTTGCAGATAATTCTGGTAGCCATTGGCATTGTGGTCTGGCTGTGGGCCGAGGTCAACTGGCTTGCGCACCGTGAATTTTCTATGGAGGCCCATTTAATCCTGCTATTTGTGTGGGTAGTGAGCGGGTTAAGTTATTTTGTATCTAAAAAAAGGCTGCGGCTGGGGGTAGCCATTTACCTGGCAGGATTGATTGTTGCCGTAACAATTACGGCGGTAACGCTGCAAAATTCTGCAATTTTGTATCTGTATATGCTCATTGTGCTCATTGCGGCTACACTCACCAACCTGTCTATTATGTTGAGTCTGACCGGGGGAATGGTTGCAGTGATGATTACCGTGGCATGGGTCAGCCCGGTTATCCATTCTGCAGACGTTGCTACCTCGATAATTCTTGTCTTGCTGGCTGCCCTGATTTCATGGGCCAGCACTCAAAGGTTGTATACCACACTGGACTGGGCATTGAATATGACCGAGGCGGCCCAGAAAAACGCGCAGGATGCCCGCCAGCACCGCGCCGAACTCAAACGAGTCTTGAAAAGTCTGGATGAAGCGTATGTTCGGCTGGAACGCACCAACGAGGCGCTGATTGTTGCCCAGGAAGCCACTACAAAAGCCTACCGCTTTAAATCAGAGTTTGTGGCCAACGTGAGCCATGAGTTGAGAACGCCCCTCAACCTGATTACCGGGTTTGCCAGCATGATGGTTAACGCGCCCGAAAGTTATGGCAACCAACCCCTGCCCGGTGAATTTCGGGGAGATTTGATGGCTATTTACCAGAGTACCCGCCACCTTTCAAACCTGATTGATGACGTGCTGGACCTGTCCCGGATTGAGGCAGGCGGCATGCCCATTACCAAAGAACCCGCCGATTTGGGCAAAGTGGCCCGCCAGGCCGCCGACATGGTTCGCGGGTTGGTGGATGCGCGGCAGTTACAGCTTGAGTTAAAAATTCCGGATTCGCTACCGCTGTTTTATATTGACCGCACCCGCATTCGGCAGGTGTTGTTAAATCTGCTGACCAACGCCACACGTTTTACAGAAAAAGGGTTTATCCGGTTGGGGATTCAACTGAACAAAAATGAAGCGCTGGTTACGGTAGAAGACAGCGGGCGTGGGATTTCTGCGGATATGCTTTCCAAGGCCTTTGAGTCGTTCAGGCAATTGGAAGATGGTCAGACGCATTCCGGCAGCGGCCTGGGGCTGGCAGTGAGCAAACGGTTTGTTGAACTCCACGGCGGCAAAATGTGGATTGACAGCAAACCAGGGGTAGGAACAACCATTAGTTTTACACTGCCACTGACCAAAGAAAAACAGGGGCAAAGAAGCCGGTTTCCGGTTGCGCCGGTTGCTCACAGTAAAAACAGCCAACCGGTGGTACTGGTACTCAACAAAGAACCACAGGTGTTACTGCTGCTGCGGCGGCACATCCAGGGGTTTCAGTTTGAACAGGCCAACACCATCGAGGCTGCCCGTGCAATTATTCAAAAAATGTTCCCCAGCGTGGTAATTGCCGATAGCCACTGGGCGGACGGTGATGATATGCTGGCGCAACAACTGGGTCTCCCACCCCACATCCCTTTAATTATTGGGCCGCTGCCCAATATGAAACGACTGGGCCTGGTTTTGGATGCCACAGATTATTTGCCCAAACCGGTATCGCAGGGAGATTTGCAAGAAACGCTGGCCAAACTGCCCAAACCTCTGCAAACGGTGTTGGTTATTGATGACAATCCGCAGGTGGTCCGCTTGCTGACCCGCTTTATCAAGTCGTATGATTCAAACATTCGGCTGTTTAAAGCCTTCAACGGACAGCGAGGTCTGGAAATTGCCCGGGCCAGAAAACCTGATTTGATTATTCTGGATTTGATTATGCCCGAAATGAGTGGCTACGAAACACTGGCCCAATTGGCTAAACACCCGGAAACCAGGCAAATGCAGGTAGTTGTCATCTCGGCACGTAATATTGAGCAAGAAACGGCGCCGTTGATGGGAGAATTCAGACTGGTGCGCGAAGCGGGCCTGACGTTAACCCAAATGCTTGAAACTTTGCGGGTAATTCTGCCACAAGTTACACAGTTGGCAGCAGTGGTCCCAGGTAATTCTGCAATGCTTCAAGAATCTCAATCCGGTCAACCGGCTTGGTAATGTAACCGCTGGCCCCCATCGCTTCGGCCAGTTGCGGTTCGTTGAGTACCGAGCAAATCACCACCGGAATGTGCTCGGTTGCGGGATTTTTTTTGAGACGCTGTAAAATTTCCCAGCCGTCTTCATCGGGCATCATCAGATCAAGGGTAATTACACGCGGCTGGAGGGCAATGGCCTGCTCAATGGCCTCATCACCGTTGTTCACATCAACTATAGATACCTGATGCCCACCCAAATAACGGCGAAACAGCGACACTACCCCCTCGTTGTCTTCAACCATCAACACCGTTGCCCCCTCGGTTGAACCGGGCAGAAAGAGCCGAACCCGCCACCCATCTTCCCGGAGAAGTTCAAGCCGCCCGCCCAGTGTTTCAACCAGTGTTTGCACCACTGCCAGGTTTGCATCATTTGACGGGTCTACCGCCGGTGGTGGTTCAGTTTGGGGTTGTTTTGCCCCTTCTGCCACCACAATCACCACTTCATTTTTTTTCTTCCGGCATTCAATTGCCAGGTTGCCGGAACCTGTGTAAAGCATGTTACTCAATAACACTAAAAAAATTTGCCGCAGCATAATTCGGTCTGCCATCACTGCGGGCCACTGACCGGGGGCCACCAGAGTGATGCGACGTCCCGTTTGAGCAACCAGCGGGTTGAGCATCTCCAGAACTTCCTGCAAAACCGGTTCAATATCCAACACATTTACCCTGACTGCCGGCTGGATGTGATTTAATTCGGCCTGAAGCGCATCCAGCCGGTTCTGGACAGCTTCACTGGTAACGGTGACCTGCTCACCGGGAAGGGCAACGTTCGGTGCGCGGTCCCACAACAGGCAGGCCACCGCCTCTAACCCTTTTTTGTGTTCGCGGTACAAACTCCGCTGGCTCAGGTCCAGTTCCTCGCCAATTTCCTCCATAGACAGGCCATCCACATAACGGTAAGTCAGAATTGTGTAGGCGCGGATGGCCTCTTCGCTCTGTTTGCCGGTGCGCCGGCGCGGCTGAATGTGTTCAATGCCCTCAATTAAAATCCGGCGTAATTCCTGAGCGCGGGTTAATTTATCCAGATTTAAATCTAACCCCAGGCGGGAAATCAGCGGGTGGTTTTGCAAATAAGCGGGGTCATACAAATGTGTTAAAGCGCCCCGAACCAGCCGAACAAAATCGGCATCGGGGACATTAGGTCTGTTTTCATCCATCTTTGTTTAGCTTCTGCAAAGACATTTTGCCAGGTTCTTCTGCGGCATGGCAAAAAATTGGCAATTTTCCGACAAAAAAAATATGTACCGGCAACCGGGAATATGGTTTAATAAAATCAACCATGCTGGGTTAATCGGCGCATCACAGGCATGCTTGTTATTTCACCCTGAAACAGGACTGCCGGGACTTTGATTCAAGCCTCTAATTATCGGCTTGCCAAAATTATACGATTTATCCGGCATATCGCAACTGATTATCAACCCCCCAACAGTATGCGGAACAATCAAGGTAGCTGAATATACTCAACCAATTTCTATAAACCCGGCAAAATCAACACCGCCGTTTTACAATGCACATTTGGAGAAAAACCAAACCTGCCGGACACAGTCGTCGTTTCGCTTACAATTTGGAAGGAGGTGAAGGCGCGTACACAGGTGTACAGTTTTAACCATTTTGGTCAAAGTTGATGCAAAAATTAGTTAATTAATCAAAGGAGAAGTTGGTATGTCTTCAAGGTTATCACGTCGTGATTTTCTGAAACGAACCTCAGTAATTGGCGTGGGTGTCATTCTGGCAAGTTGTGGTGGCGGAGGCGCCCAACCCGCCGCCCCCGCAGCAAAAGAAGGTGAAGCCCCCAAAGAAGCTGCCCCCGCTGCTGCCGCAGTTGTGTTGCAACAGTGGTACCACGAATACGGTGAAAAAGGCACGCAAGAAGCAGTATTCCGCATTGCCGACGAATACAACAACATGCAGGACAAAGTTAAGGTTGAAGTAACCTGGAACCCCGGCGACTACCGGTCCAAGCTGTACTCGGCGCTGGCCGCCGGCACCGGCCCCGACTGCTACGAAGACCAGGTTACCATTGACAAAGTGGCCAACAAGCAAGTGGTGTCGCTGGATGACCTGTACGAAGGGGTAGAGGATGACTTTAACCCCACCGACCTGGATGCAGTAACCATCAAGGGTACAAAATACGGTATCCGTATGATTGTTGACTTTGGCCTGCTGTGTACCCGCAACAGTATGCTGGAAGAAGCCGGCCTCAAACACCCCGAAACATGGGATGAAATGGTAGAGAACGCCAAAGCGTTAACCACCGGCCGGCGCAAAGGTCTCTTCCTGGGCAACGATGGCGGCATCCACTCTATGTGGCAGCCCATTACCTACACTGCCGGCGTCAACTTCCTTACCGAAGAAGACCCTGAAATGACGCTCAAATTCAACCAGCCCGAAACCGTGCTGGCTTGGGACAAGTTGCGAGCAATCAATAATGATATGGATGTGTTGCTTTTGGGCGCACCCACCGACTGGTGGGACCCGGCAGCCTTTATTCAGGGCCAAACGGCAATGCAGTGGATTGGATTCTGGGAAGTTCCGGGTCTGCTCGATGGCGTGGGCGAGGACTTTACCATTAGCGCCCTGCCGCCCATGAACGGCGTTGATAATCCGCGCCCGGCTACCTGGCGGCGCGGCTGGGTGGCACTGGTTAACGACGGTGAACACGTGCCGGAAGCCAAAGCCTACACCAAATGGCAGTGGATTGAAAACACCGATTGGCAGAATGAATGGAATACCGGTTACGGCTTCCACGTGCCGCCGCGCAAGAGCGCCGGCGAATCAAACGCCAAACTCTCTAAAATGCCGGCCCAGGCAGGTGTGGATGCTGTTAATAAATACGGTCTTAACTACGGTGTTTTGTGGACCAGTGGTATGCAAACAGCCATCGAAGACTCTCTCACTGAAATCATCAAGAATGGTGGAGACGTGGCCGCAGGTGTGCAAGCCGCCTATGATAAATGCAATGAACAGCTTGCCGAAAACGTGGCCGAGTTCAACAAACTGTAGAACCTGTTAACAACGGTCAGTACGTCAGGATGGGGAGATACTTTTCCCCATCCTGACAGTGCCGGGCTCGCCGCCCCAACCAGACGGCAGCCAATGTTCATATCAGGATTACTGAACTGTTGCCACACCTTGAAAGAAACGCACTTTAAGTTAGGGGGATAACCCATGGCTATAACTGCATCAGCCGGTACCACAGCAGCCACCGCAAACAAAAAAAGACGCAGGAAAGATGCCATTATTTTTTGGTTTATGGTAGGGCCTGTGGTCTTGGGGTTGCTGTTTTTCATTTTCACGCCAATTGTGTGGGGCTTTCTGGTCAGCCTGCACAAATCCAGGGGAACCGTAAACCTTGAAGAATATGTGGGGCTTGCAAATTATTACAACATATTAACCGATGAAGATTACCTGAAATCGTTGTTGTTTATCACCCAGTTCTCGCTGTTTATTGTGCCCGTTACATATGCTCTCTCGTTATTTCTGGCGGTTATGGTACAAAATGCCGCCTGGGGCAAGGGCGTTTTCCGCACAATCTTTTTTATGCCCACAGCCATTTCATACGTAATTGCCGCCATGATCTGGCGAATGGCAATTTTCAGCGGTTTACCCTACGGATTTGCCAACTGGATTATTTGGGTCACGGCCGAAATTGAGCCTATTGCCTGGATTGGAACCATCCGCCCGCCGTGGCACTACATGGTACTGGTCACCGTTCGGTTGTGGCTGCAAGTGGGCTTCTACATGATTCTGTTTATCGCCGGCATGCAGGATATCCCTCAGGAGATGTACGAGGCGGCCCGCGTAGATGGCGCCGAAAGCAAATGGACATTGTTCCGCCACATCACATTTCCGCTGCTGCGTAACACATCTATTTTTGTGCTGCTGGTCAATCTGGTTCACGCTTTTCAGGCCTTTGCAGAATTTTACAATATTCTGGGTGCAACCTGGACAGCGGGCGGTCTTCTATCTCTGGCCCGGCCGCCCCTGTTGTACCTGTACCAGGTTGCCATGAATCAGCAGTTCTACGGAACCGGAACTGCCGGCGCGTTTATTTTGGTGTTGATTATTTTTGTTGTCACCGTTATCCAATCCCGACTCACGGGCGGGTTAGGAAAGGAAGTTTAGCTCATGTCCAGGACCTTCAGACTACTAAACAGCACCCTATCCCAGTTTATCCTGATATTTTTTGCCATCCTGTTTCTGATTCCCTTGTACTTGCTCCTGCGCAATTCGTTGATGACAGAACTGGAAATCACCGCCTGGGATTGGGTTTTTTGGCCCGAAGTAACACAATGGCAAAACTACCCCGAACTGTTTGCCGACCCGTTTGTGCCGATGCTCAACGGCTTCAAAAATTCAGCAATTATTGCCACCGTCACGGTGGTCGTTCAGATTTCGCTGTCCTGCATGGCCGGGTATGCACTGGCTCGCGTGCCATTTAAATATTCAAACATTGTGTTGTGGTTTGTGTTGATTACGTTTTTGGTGCCGTTGCAGGCCATGTTTGTGCCGCAATTTGTGTTGATTGCCAAAATTGGCTGGGTTAACACCTGGCAGGGGCTGATTGTTCCCGGTGTGTTTAACGCCTTCAACACCTTTATGTTCCGGCAGTACTTTCTCAGCTTCCCCGCCGATTTGGAGGATGCTGGCAAGGTTGATGGCCTGAATTATTTTGGCATTTTCTGGCGGCTGGCCCTGCCAAATGCCTGGCCTATTATTATTGCGCTGGGGTCACTCACGCTGGTTAATAGCTGGAACGCCTTTTTGTGGCCGCTTGTTATTGGGCAGGGGCGCGAATGGTGGACTATTCAGGTTAACATTTCCACCTTTTTAACGGCCCAGGTAGTGGTGTTGCATTCGGCGTTTGCGGCCGCATTTTTAGGCGCGCTGCCGGTGTTGGTATTGTTTTTTGTTTTGCAACGTTATATTGCCCAAGGCATTACCCGCTCGGGCATTAAAGGATAATTATGCCCACAATCAGGGGGCCAAAACAGATTTTGGCCCCTGTTTTCCATTCACCCAAAGCCGCACTATTGAGTGCGCTTTGCCCACCCGGCACTTACCCGGCAACTATTAAACAGGTAGTTGTCAGAAAATTACCATCAGTCAGAAAGCCGGTCAGCGTCAAAAATTTCCTCATACCCTGATATTCAATAGCCATCCAATATCCAAACTTGCAGTCTGTTGTGCCGCCGGTTTTTGGCCCAAAGTGTTGGAAATCCAACCCCAAAGGCCAATCGGGCGAGAACTCGTTGCACCACAACATTTTAAATGGAGGTTTGTACCGTGAGCAAGATAACCGTAAAAATTGGATTTGTACCATCCTACCGAAACAAACTGCGCTTTGAAGCCTGGGCCAGCACCATGTACAAAGAAAGCGTAGCCGCCCTGTCTACCGTAGAGGCCATGGAATTGGTCACGCCTCACCCCTCGCCAGACGGCAAAACGCTGGATGCTGAAATGGGGTATACCCCCAACGGCGGAGTCAACACCCTTGACGAGGCCGAAGTGGTGGCCCAATATTTTGCCGCCCAAAAAGTTGACGGCATCATCATTTGTCCGCTGGATTTTGGCGACGAGCGCTCGGCGGTGAAAGTGGCCGAAAAATTGAAGGTTCCGGTGTTGCTCTACGCCACCAAAGAACCCGAAGCCCACACCAACGCCAGCCTGGCCCGCAAATCAGACTCTTACTGCGGCAACCTGTCGCTGGCAAGCGGCTTGTACCGCCGCAAAATCCCCTTTCACTGGGCCGGCCTTTTCTTCCCCGGCGAACCGGAATTGCTGGAAGAGGTTGACACCTTCATCCGGGCGGTTGCTGTGGTCAAAGGGCTGACCGGCGCGCGCATCGGGCAGGTGGGCGTGCGAACCCCCTTCTTTGAAACCATGGCCTACGATGAAGTGGCTCTGATTCGCAAGTTTGAGCAGAACATCATCTACACAGAGTTGTCAGAAATTACCGGCCGCGCCCAATCTTACGCCGATGACGACCCCAAAGTGTTGGGCGTGGTAGAAGAAGTCCGCGGTATGTTCAAATCAATCACTGTGGGCCAAGATTACATGCTCAACGCGGCCAAAATGGAACTCGCCATCCGGGAATTCTGGGAAGAAAACAAGCTGACGGCGATGGCTATTCAGTGTTGGCCCTCCATTCAAAAATTGATGGGGCTGTCGGTCTGTAACATTTTTGGCCGCCTCACCGATACCGCCGCCCTGACCGCCTGCGAGGTAGACGTGCTGGGCGCTGTGGCTATGATGACCAACTATTTTGCCGCCCTCGGTGAAACCGTGCCTCATTTTGTAGACTGGACCATTCAGCACCGGGATAACGAAAACTGGCTGATGGCCTGGCATTGCGGCAACGCCCCCATCTCGCTGGCGGCAGACCCCCAGGAAGCCACCCTGCGCTCGCGCACCAACATGAAAGGCGAAGAAACAGACCCGGAAGGCAATCCGCAGGCCGGGCTGGCCCAGTTCCAGATTAAACCGGGCAAAGTCACTTTCTGCCGGCTGGTTGAATATGATGACGAGTGGAAAATGCTCATCACCACCGGCCAGATTATCCCCACCGATGAAATACTGGCCGGCACCTGGGCCTGGGTTGAAGTAAAAGACCACAAAAAATTGTACCGCACGCTCATTGAAGAAGGGTTTATCCACCATGTCAGCATGGTTCACGGCGACCAGAGCAAATCACTGCTCCAGGTCTGCAAATTTATGGGCATCAAGCCGGTTGTGGTAGATTGAGCAGTGTTGGGCAACGTATGATGGCTGAACTGCAAGTTGTTGGTCTGGGTTTAACCGCGCTGGATGTTCTCATCCGGCTCACAGACATGCCCACCTGGGAACATCGAACACCGTTTTGCAATTTTGGCTTTGACGGCGGCGGGCCTGCCGGAACAGCCACCGTGGCTATGGCCCGGCTGGGAGCGCGCGTTGGGTTTGTGGGCACCGTGGGCAACGACCAGCTTGGCGAGTTGAAGCTCCAGTCTCTGCGCCAGGCCGGGGTTGATTTGAGCCGGATGGTGTACCGCAATGCGCCCGAAGACCAGATTGTGTTTGTGTTTGTCCATGCCCAAACCGGCGAACGGGTGTTTAACACGCTGGAAAATATCCGCAAATCTCCGTTGAAAATTGAGGAGCTGGACAAAGATTACATCACCTCGGCCCAATACCTGCACCTGGATGGCTTTCACCCGGAGGCATCTCTGCAAGCCGCCCGCTGGATGCGCGAAGCCGGCAAAACTGTGGTGCTGGATGGCAGCAAAACCGACGGCAAACCAATCCGCCCGCATCTCATCCCGCTGATTGAATATGTTGACGTTTTAATTTGCGGGTCCGGGTTTGCCCAGTTACTGACCGGAAAATCTGACACGTGGGAAGCCTGCGCCGCCGTGCTGGACAGGGGGCCATCTATTGTGGTGCAAACAGAAGGCGAAGCCGGCAGCTTTACCGTTACCAGAGAGCAGCAGTTTCACACGCCGCCCTTCACCAACATTGACGTAGTAGACACCACCGGCGCGGGCGATGTGTTCCACGGGGCCTACATTGTGGGCTTGCTCAAAGGCTGGGATTTACGCACCATTGCCACCTTCTGCACCGCCGTTTCGGCGCTGGAATGTACCAAACTGGGCGGCCGGCGCGCCATTCCCACCTATGATGAAGTAATTTCATTTCTGGCAGAACAAGGAATCAGCCTCAGTTAAAGGAGCTAGTACAAACTATGCCACTTGTATCCATAAAAAATGAACTGTTACGCGCCCGGCAGGGCGGTTACGCCATCCCCCTGTTTGACACTTACGATATGAACAGCACCGAAGGTATGTTTGCCGCCATTGAAGAACGGCGCGCCCCGGTAATTGCCGCCATCTATTCAACCTGGATGGATTTCCCCTGGATTCCGGCGTATGCGGCCTACATCCGGGCACGGGCCGAAAAATCGCCCGTGCCGGTCACACTCTATCTGGACCACGGCGCAGATTTTGAGCAATGTATGCGCGCCATCTCGCTGGGGTTCACCGATGTGATGTACGACGGGTCCAAACTTCCGGTTGAAGAAAATATGAAGAACACCAAAGAAATTGTGCGGGCGGCGCACGCCATGGGCATCAGCGTTGAAGCCGAACTGGGCCACGTGGGCCAGGGCAGCGAGTATCAGGATTTTGCCGCCCAGCGCAAAGGCTTTACCGACCCGGAGCTGGCGGCCCGGTTTGTTGAAGAAACCGGCGTTGATTTTTTGGCCGTTGCCATTGGCACAGCGCACGGCGTTTACCGGGGCAAACCCCAACTGGACCTTGACCTGCTGGCCCAAATACGCGCCGCAGTTGATGTGCCATTGGTACTGCACGGCGGCTCCGGCCTGTCAGAAGAGCAGTTTCGCGCGGCCATCAAAGGCGGTATTTCCAAAGTGAACGTTGCCACAGACCTGTACCGCACCACCGGCCGCCGGCTGGTTGAGACCGCACAAAAAGAGGACGGTATCAATTATCAAGGTCTGATGAAAGCGGCAATGGACTCTTTTCAGGAGCGTTGCGGCTACTATCTGGACCTGTTTGGCACAACCGGAAAAGCTCCATGCCAAGAATTCTGAACACCGGCGAATTAACGTCGCACGGCAACATTGCCGGGCGGCGGGCCATGGTTGAAATTCTTGAGGCCGGTTTGCAGGCGGTAGACCCATATTTCAACACGCTCAAGCTGATGCGCCGCCGGGGCAACATCCTGACCATCGGCGGCCCGGACTTTGAGCCGCACGGCGACCCGCAAGGCGGCCGGCCAGAAGTGATTGACCTGGATTCCGTCAACCGGATTTTTGTGTTTGGCGCGGGCAAAGGCATTCAGCGTAGCGCCAAAGCCATCGAAGAAATACTGGGCGACCGGTTGACCGGCGGCCACGTGATTGACAAAAAAGGTACGCCGCTGATTCTGGAAAACATCGGGGTAACGTTTGGCGCGCACCCCGTGCCGGACGAGGATTGCGTGCGCGGCTGCCGGCGCATTCTTGAAATGACCCGCGACCTGCGCGAGGATGACCTGGTCTTTACCACGGTCAGCAACGGCGTTTCCTCGCTGTTAACCCTGCCCGCGCCCGGCCTCACCCTGGCCGATGTGGGGCAGGTCACACATCTGATGCAGATTGAACGGGGGCTGCACACCAGCGAACTGGGGCCGGTTCGCAACCAGTTGGACCAGATGAAAGGCGGGCGGCTTTCGCGGCACATCCAGCCGGCCCGGGCCATCCACCTTGTTAACCACTGGCTGTGGGCGTACGATGACCTGATGTACCGCAATCGTTGGCTGCACTCGCTGCCCACCTACTCCACCTTCGACATGGCCGTGAACCTGCTCAAAAAATGGAATTGCTGGGATGACGTATCGCCCGCGGTGCGCGAACATCTACTCCGGGCCGACCCGGCGCAGGACACCGTGAAAGCAGCCGAGTTTCAAAAGAACCGCTTTCGCATTTTCTGCACCCTGCCCGACCACCTGGGTGCAATTCCCGCCGCCCGCCAAAAAGCCCGCGAATTCGGCTTTAAACCCATTCTGCTGTACGACAACAACGTGATGAGCGTTGAAGCGGCGCAAATGGGCAAAGTGGTAGCCAACATGGCCCGTCACTCTGAACAGGACGGCCAGCCATTTGAGCCGCCCTGCGCCCTGATTGGCCGCACCGAACTATTGGTGACGGTTGGCGCAGAACGGGGGATGGGCGGCCGCAATCAGGAATACGCCCTGGCCGCCGCGCTGGAAATTGCCGGAACAGAACACGTGGTAATGGGGTCCGTTGACACCGACGGCACCGACGGCCCCGGACACCAGTTTGTGGACGGCTGCGACGACATTCCGGTGCTGACCGGCGGCGTGGTTGACGGCACAAGCGCTGCCCGCGCCCGTGAATTGGGGATTGATTTGTTTGAGGCAATCAAAACCCACAATACCTCGCCGGCCATTTACCGGCTGGGCGATGGTGTGGTGGCGTCTCCCAGCCTCAGTATGATTGATTTGAGCGTGACTCTGGTGTTGGGCCGCAGTAATCGCACCTGAAAACTAAAAATACCGGGTAGATTTCCTGACCCTGAATCCTCCAAGGAGCAAAACGCATGGCTTCAGAATCCACCATTGTATCCGTTACCGCGCGCCAGGTGTTCACCGAACGGGGACACCCCGGCGTTGAAACCACCATCGTCACCCAAAACGGCGCCAGGGGCCGGGCCACGGCCACGGCGGGCGTGTCGGTGGGCATTCACGAAGTGCAATTTGCCTACGACGGCGGCGACCGCTGGGGCGGGCGAGGCGTGCAACAAGCCGTCCAAAACATCACCGATGTTATTGGCCCGGCCATTACCGGTATGGATGCCTCCCACCAGCGTGAAGTTGACGATGCCATCATCAAACTGGATGGCACTCCCAACAAAGCCAATCTGGGCGGCAACGCCACCGCCAGCGTGTCGGCGGCTGTGTTGCAGGCCGGCGCGGCCAGTTTGGGCATCCCCCTGTACCGGCACATTGGCGGGGTCAACGCCTGCATTTTGCCGGTTCCCGGCGTTATCACCCTACGCGGCAGCCGGCGTTACGGCGGCGGCCTGCGGGCCGGCTCCAAACCTACCTACTCCTACATGTGCTACGGCTTCAACAGCTACTCCGAAGCCTCCTACGCCGCCTGGGAAACCGCCAGAGAATACTTTCGGCTGCTGTGGGAAAGACTGAACGTAGAAAGCTGGCGCGGCGTTGGGCTGGTGGCTCCGGGCATTGTCAAGCACGACCGCGAACTGTGGGACATTATGCTGCAAGCCGTTGTCAACAAAGGCTACGAGGGGCAGATTGGTTTTCAGGTAGATGTTGCCGCCAGTAGCTATTTTGAGCCCAAAACCCAACGCTACGTTGGCCTCTTTTCCGCCGGAGAGAAAAGCCGCGACGACCTGTTCAAACTGTACCGGGAAATGGTGGCAAACTATCCCTTTGTCATTTTGGAAGACCCGCTGGAAGAGTTTGACCTGGAAGGCCACGCCATGTTGACTCGCGAACTGGGTATAGAAATTGTGGGCGACGACCTGTTTACCACCAACGTTGAACGCCTGCAGGAAGGCATTGAGGCGGGCGCGGCCAACACCGTGCTGCTGAAAGTCAACCAGATTGGCACCATCACCGAAGCCTTTGACACGGTGCAACTGGCCTACCGGCACGGCTACGGCGTGATGCCCTGCAAAAGCCGCGGCGAAGGCGTTGCCATTGCCGATTACACCGTGGGCCTGGGAACCGGCCATCTGCGCGAGGAAGCCACCGGCGAGGTTGCCAACCGTTTTCTGGAAATTGAGGCCGAACTGGGCAGCCGGGCCAAATTCCTGGGCAAACAGGCATTGAAATTACAAAACCATTGAGTGTGACCCCTATGAAACGCATACTGAACCCGGAAACGCTGACCTCTCACGGCAACATTGCCGGCCGCAAAGCCGTGCTTGAAATTCTTGAAGCCGGCATGCAGGCCGCCGACCCCTACAACAACGTGTTCAAACTCATGCGGGTTGAGGGGCACAAGCTGATTGTGGGCTATCCGGCTTTTGAACCGCCCGGCGGCCCCCAATCCGGCGAGGAAGAGATTGACCTGAACCAGGTTGGTCGCATTTTTGTGTTGGGCGCGGGCAAAGGCGTTCAGCGCACCGCCAAAGCCATCGAAGAAATCCTGGGCGACCGGCTGACCGGCGGCCACGTGATTGACAAACACGGCGGCGAGAAAATTCTGCAAAAAATTGGCGTAACGTTTGGCGCGCACCCCGTGCCGGACGAAGGCTGTGTGCAGGGCAGTCAGCAAATTCTGGAAATGACCCGCGACCTGCGCCCCGACGATTTGGTCTTCACCATCATTTGCAACGGCGTGTCATCCCTGCTGACCCTGCCCGCGCCGGGTATCAGCCTGGAAGATGTGCGCCAAACCACCTACATTTTTCAAATTGAAAAGGGCGGGCAAACCATCGACCTGACCCCCATCCGCAACCATCTGGACCAACTGAAAGGCGGAAAACTGACGGCCCACATCCAGCCGGCGCGAGCCATCCATCTGATTGCCTTCCGGCGGCGGACGTACAAAGATTTGATGCACCACAGAATCAACCGCTGGCTGCACACGCTTCCGGATTACCTGACCTACGCCGACGCAGTTGACAGCCTTAAAAAATGGGACGCCTGGGACGCTGTACCGGCCTCGGTGCGGGAACATTTACTGCGGGCCGACCCGGCGCAGGAAACCCTGAGTCTGGAAGATTTCAACAAAACGCGGTTTCGCATTTTTTGCACCATGCCGGATGAATTGGGGATGTTACACGCCGCCCGCCAGAAAGCGATTGAGCTGGGGTTTACGCCACACGTGCTGTACAACAACCACGTGATGCAGCCGGAAGCCGGGCAGATTGGCAAATTTGTCGCCAACCTGGCCATCCACTCATCCGCCTCCGGCGACCCCTTTGAGCCGCCTTGCGCCCTCTTTGGCCGGGGCGAAATGGTGGTGACGGTGGGCAACAAAAAGGGAATGGGCGGCCGCAATCAGGAGTACGCCCTGCGCGCCGCGCTGGAACTGGCCCCCACAGACAACATTGTGATGGGCTCGGTAGATTCAGACGGCACCGACGGGCCGGGCAAGCAATTTATTGACGGGTACGATGACATCCCGGTGCTGTCCGGCGCCATTGTTGACGGCTCCACCGTGGCCCGGGCCAGAGAACTTGGCCTCAATCTTTACGACGAATTGAAAGAACACAACACCTCGCCGCCGCTTTACAAATTGGGCGATGGCGTGATTGCCGTGCCCGGCATCGCCATGGGCGATTTGAGCGTGACCCTGGTGCTGGGCCGCGGAAGCTACATCCCCACGTAACAATGAGGCGGTGGCAAAAGGTTGGCAGCTTTTCGACGAAAAAAGGCTGGCATTAAATCAGAAAGTATGATTCAATGGAAGAGGCGATTGGTCACTCTAAAAAAATGTTGGTTCAACCGGATTTCAGGGGGGAACGTTGCAATCTATAAACCGTAAAGCGTAAAACGTAAAATTACGCTTTACGTTTTACGTTTTCAATGTGTCAACCTCTTGAATTCCAAAAGAGCCAAAATATT
>RFJF01000639.1 GCA_003695455.1 Chloroflexota bacterium | reverse complement strand
GCCAGCACCTGTGCAGCGCGTTGAACGGTTGATTGAACAACCTCCTCTTCCTGTTCCGGCAGGGTTTCTTCCCGACGGATGCGGGCGGTATCGTCCGATTGTTTTGCATTTTGTGTCAAATGTTGGTCAGCCATAATTTTCCTCTTAACGGGTACAACAGTTATTTATCAAGCCGCAGTTCTTTTTCATCCACCAGACGGCCCATTTTCTGAAATTCGCGGCGCAGACCGTGCAACAGGTGGTCCATTGTCACCTCCCCGCCATCGGCGGCGGCCAGGTGGGCCGCGCTGACAATGACGTTGCGAATACTTCCACCGGCCAGTTTGAAGCGATGGGCCATCAGCGGCAAATCCAAATCCGGAACCCGGGGAACACCCGGCGGGAACAACGATTCCCAAATTCGCAGGCGAACATCGGCCTGCTCAGGAAAGGGAAAATCAACTGCAAATTGCAGCCGCCGGGTGAAGGCTTCGTCCAGGTTGGCCCGCAGGTTGGTAGCCAAAATGGTGACGCCGTTGTAACCGTCCATCCGCTGCAACAAATAGCTGATTTCAATATTGGCGTAACGGTCGTGCGCGTCCCGAACCTCTGACCGTTTGCCAAACAGGTCGTCGGCTTCATCAAAAAACAAAATGGCGTTGCTGCGCTCGGCTTCGTCAAATATTTTTTCCAGATTTTTCTCGGTTTCACCCACGTATTTGCTCACCACCGATGACAGGTCAATTTTGTACAAATCCAGTCCCAGTTCAGCGGCCACAACCTCGGCGGCCATGGTTTTGCCGGTTCCCGGCGGGCCGGCAAACAGCACGGTTATCCCGGCGCCGGAGGCCAGTTTTTGGCCCACGCCCCACTCTTCGAGCACTTTGGGCCGAACCCGCACGGTGGACACCAGTTCCTTTAAAATGGCAATCTGGTCGGCGGGTAAAATGATGTCTGCCCAGTTGTACCGGGGTTCAATTTTGCGGGCCAGCCGGGCCAACCCGGAACTGGAGTGGGCGCGCGCGGCAGCAAAAATATCTTCATTTTGCAGCGGGCGATTCTGCTGGTTGGCCCGGTCTTGCGCCGATGCCACAATATCGCGGATTTGGCCGGCGGTCAGCGTAAACTGCCCGGCAATATCGTTGAGGTTCAATTGCTCTGCTGCCGCCCCCAAATAGTAGTTCCACAGAATTTTCCGGTCTGCAAAGGACGGCATTGGGAACTCTACCCAAAACAGGCGGCGGGTACGGGCGGTGCCCTCTGCCCGCCACCCATCCCTGCCGATAACAATCACCGCGCCGGGGTGAGCGCACAATTCTGCCAGCAAAATTGATGGGAGTGTTCCGTTTTGCAGGCATGCATCCCAACCCAAAAGGCAGGGAACCGCATCAACCAGCCGCGCATCGCGCAGGGCCAGCCTGAGCGCATCCGGTGCGGGAACACCGTCGGCTATCACCTCTGCCAGATTCACCCGCAGCAGCGCGCGCCCACCCTGCCCCGCCAGCGATTTTGCCGCTTCTTCCTGCCTGAGCCGGTCCGCCCCCCAAAAGACCATAACCGGTTCATCACCGAGCAGGTTGTCTATTTGAGATTGAGTCTGGGCAAATGAGTCATCCGTGATTCTTGCCGTGGGCCGGATCAGTTCGGCGTGATTGCCAAGTTTGGCGTGGGGCCGGTACGTTCCCAGCAGCCAGCAGACAATTGTGGGGTCAACGCACAGGGTTTGGTTGAGCAGAGACAACCCAGCAGGATTTTTGCCAACCACCGGTTCCAAAAGGTTGAATTTGAACAGGTTTGATGTTTGGAAAAAGCGGGATAATTCCAACAGCCGGTTGGGGCCGGGGCCGCAAAGGAGATCAAGCACCAGATTAACGCGCGGCTGTTTGCGGGTTACATCATTCTGCAAATATGCGTACAGCCGTTCGTAGCGCAAATCCAGCGCCGGTGCCAGGCAGATGAGCAGCGTGTCCAGCTCAAATTGGTCCAACTCAAATTCCGCAGCCAAATACTGCCAGCGCGTTACCCGACCCTGCGCATTGGCCTGCGCGGTTACAGATTCAATCTGCCGCCGGGCTTCGGCCTCTGCCCGATCAAACAGCGCGGCTTCGGCAGGCTCCAGCGATGTGGTTTGCCCCCAGCTTGTGGCAAACGGGCGGGCCAGCAAACGATTGGCCTCTGCGTCTGAAATGTGCAGCCCGCGGAAGGAATGGTCCGGGTTTTGACCGGCCAATTGCCAACGCCGAACCTCGCGCCGAACCAATACGTCAATCCGCGCCAGTTCGGCCTGCAAATGGATTAAATTGAGGTCAGTGTCTGCAAAAATTCGGTTGGGAACAGCGTTGGTTGTGTTCATTTCAACTTATATCCCGGTATACTTGCCGGCTGTTACCGGAGTGATGCCACCTCTGGCACCACCGGAGTCTCAAGCTGTGCCTGCCGCCGGATGGGCGCCTCCGGCTCAAGTTGCAAAATTCGGTTGGCGTATTGACGCGGTTTTTCCGGCGCCTGCTCAAGCGTGCCATTTTCTCTGAACAATTTTTGCAAATTACTTGGCCCCCAGTTGTAACCAATCAGCACGCACCGCGGGTCAGAATACCCTCTGGCTTGGCAAAAATTGGTCAGGTAGGCCAAAAATGCGGCGGCAACCCGAACATTGCTGTACGGATTGTACGGGTCTGTTACGCCCACACGCGGCGCCCACACGCCCCACGTAACCGGATGAATTTGCATCAGTCCCATCTCGTTGCTGCGACCAATAGCCCACGGATTGAAGCGGCTTTCCTGATACGCAATTTCGGCCAGCAGCCGCCAATCCAGGTTATATTGCCCGGCCACCTCTTCAAACATTTCCCGGTAGGTCATTTCTGTGGCTGCGGTTTCGCCGGTTTCAAACGGGTTTTGCGGCGAGTTTCCGGCCAGATAAACGGGTTTGACAAACGGGTCCGATGGAGACCCGGCGGCAATCGGAACGGTATCCGGCAATTTTTTTTCAACAGAATATTGAGACGGCCACAATAAATGCGGCGTAAAAATCAGCCTGATTACAGCCGCCACAACCAGCACCAGCAGTAACCCCGGGCCGATAATCGGTGGTCTGGACACCTGCCCCAACAGCGAGCGGCGCTGCTGCCGGTCTGCCAGTTGGGTAACGGTCACGGTGAAAAAATATGTTTGGCGGCGCAGCGCAACTACCGCTGGAAAGGGCAACATTACTCGCGCCGGCACAGTAATTGATTGGCCCGCTGCCAGTTCAAACTCAACCCGACCGGCGCGGTTGGCGGGTTCGGTTGGCGGTTCAAATTCAATCTGGCAGTCTGCCGTTTCTCCCTGACCCACCAGTTGAAACAAGGCCGTACCGTTGCCGGTGTTGGTCAGCCGCACTGCCACCTGCGCCGAATGTTTGCACCACCACAGATTTTGACGCTTTGGGGCCAAATCTTCCACCAAAAAATTGTAAAACTGTGCCGGTAGCGCGGATTGATTGGCCGGGTTTTTGGTTTTGGGCTGAATTTGAACTTGCATTGTCTTTTTAATCAGATTAACCATTACGGAATTTCAAACAGTTGCGGGCCGGATGAGAGCACCACTGTGTACGGG
>RFJF01000638.1 GCA_003695455.1 Chloroflexota bacterium | reverse complement strand
GTACAGCACCGACCAGATTAGCCCCAACGTGATTCCCGGCGCAGTGTTTCTCACGCTCGATTGGCGCAACGTGCCGGGAGAATCGCCGGATGAAATTGTGGGCAAAATCCGGGCGCTGCTGGCCGATGTAGCCCAAATGACGGCCAATGTGGCTGTAACCCAAAAGGAATTTACCACCTACACCGGCATGGTCAAAGATTTTCCATCGGTGTTTCCTTCGTTTATTTTACCGGAGGATGACCCGGTGGTGCAACGCGCCCACACCGCGCTGGTATCGGCGCTGGGGCGTGACGATGGCATTGACATTTGGCGGTTTGCCACCGACGGCGGCCATTTGATGGCTGCCGGCATCCCCACGGTAGGCTTTGGCCCCGGCAATGAGGCGCTGGCCCACACCAGCCACGAGCAAATAAGCCTGACCCAAATGGAAGAAGCCGTGGTGGGATACGGGGCGCTCATTTCGGCACTCACGCAACCAAACTAATTGAGGAGATTAACTGTTGGACGGATTTAACCACACGCACGCCATTAACGTACGTTTTAAAGATATTGATGTTTTGGGGCATGTCAACAACGCAGTCATTTTAACCTACGTTGAATCTGCGCGCGTCCCGTTTTTGGTGGCACTGGATATTCGCTCGCCGCGCGCCGGTGTGGGCGATATTGCCTTTATTGTGGCGCACATCAATTGTGATTTCAGACAACCCATTTTTTACGGGCAAAAAGTTGAAGTAGGCACGCGGGTATCTCGGATTGGCAAAACCAGCCTGCGGCTGGACCACCGGGTAGAAGCTGATGGTGAACTGGCCGCCGAAGGATACTGCGTGCTGGTTCATTTTGATTATGCCACCCAGAAAAGCACCCCCGTTACGCCAGAAATGGTGCGCAAAATTGAAGCATTTGAGGGCAAAAAACTTGGAGCAGCCGCGTGATGGCAAGCGCGAACAACCCGGATTTTAGCCACATCACCACCGTGATTTTTGACATGGACGGCACGCTCATTGAACATACATGGCAATTGAGCAAAATCTGCAACGTATTGTTTGAGCAATTTGCCAACCAGCTATCGCCGGTAACGCAAGACGAATTCTTTGATTGTTACTGGGTTAAAAGCACCGACTTGTGGTATATGATGGTTGACGGGGTCATTGATGGAGAAACCGCTGCCCGGTACGGTTACGCTAACACGTTGCGCACGCTGGGGCAGGACCCAAGCCTGGCGCAGGCCATGCTGGATGCCTGGCGGGCGCTGGTTCTGGAAGAGGCCGTACCGTTTTCAGATACATTTTCCGTGTTGGCTGCGGTGGGTAAAAAATATGCCACCGGCATTTTAACCAATGGTTTCACCGTATTGCAGCGCTTAAAAATTAACAAATATCAACTGGCAGATTATGTGGATGTTACACTGGTGTCTGAAGAGGCCGGGTATCACAAGCCTGATCCCCGTGTATTTGATGAAATGCTCAAGCGGATGGGGCAGCCCCGGCCTGAAGAAACACTGTACATAGGCGATAACCTGACCACCGACATTTCGGGGGCGTTGGCGGCGGGCATTACACCTATTTTTATGAATCCCAAAAATGATGCCAACCCGCCCGATGGCGTGTTAAAAATTACCCAACTGAGCCAACTGCTGGAGATTTTGCGGCTGTCAGGTGGCGCGTAACACCTGTAACAACTCTTTACCGTAGACTTCTTTTTGGTAGTCACCCAACACGCCCAGTTGGGTGAGTTTGTTCAGCGTTTTTGGGTTGCTGCGGGCAATATCCATGAGGGTATTATTGTTAATGATAACATCGGGTTCAACGCCGCGCTGCGCTGCCAGGTCATTGCGCCACTGCCTAAGGGTTTCGTACCGCAGCAGCGTGTTGGAATCGGGCCGGTAATGGTTGCTTGCCTGAGGTTGGGGTGCCGGCGCCGATTGGCCGGTTTTGATGGCTGCCAGTACCTTGCCGCCATTGTGCTGCAAAAATTTTTTTCCGATGCCGCCAACTTTGTGTAATTCAGCGTAACTGGCGGGCTGAACTCTGGCTAATTCCAGCAGCGCCTTGTTGGTGACTACTTTAAATGGCGGGCGGTCCAGCCGGCGGGCAATTTGATCACGGAGGATGAAAAGCTCTCGCAATACCGCTAATTGTTGGGGTTTTAAATCTTTGGCATGTTTGATTCGCCAGAAGCCATCGGGGTCAAACACTTTGGGCGACGGTTCAACACGGGTAAGGCGTTCAAACGCTTCAGATGCTTCACGCATGCGGTTGTTTTTTTGCAGGGCTTTAACCTGAATATCACGGAGAGGGATTAAATAGTGGGTATCAAGGTGGGCGTAATTCAGCGCCTTTTGGTCTAACGGGCGCTGGCCCCAGTTGTAACGCTGAAAGCGTTTATCGGGCTTGACCCCAAAATGTTTTTCCATAAGCGAGGCCAGCCCAAAATGAGACCAGCCCAGAATGCGGGCCGCCAGCATAGTATCAAACAGATTGTTGAAAGTAAAACCGTAATCCCGTTTGAGGCTCAAAAAATCGTATTCAGCGGCGTGAAATATTTTTTGAATAGCGGCATTGGCAAATATCTCACCCAGGGTTGAAACATCCATAACCAGGGGGTCAACCAGAAAATCAGCGCCGGGAATTGAAAATTGAATCAGGCATACTTTCTCAAAATAGCTGTACAGACTATCGCTTTCTGTATCTACAGCCACCAGAGGTTGGTCTGACAAAAGAGAAACCAAATTTTGCAAATCACCAAGCGTATCAATCCATTTAACGTTGTGATTTGATTTTGGAATGTGTAATTGATGGGTCATGC
>RFJF01000637.1 GCA_003695455.1 Chloroflexota bacterium | reverse complement strand
GCGCCGGCCAACGACCGCTCCCGCATAAATCGCGGATTCCGCCACAGGCTGGTCCGTTTCCTTCGCCAGCCCCATCTGACGCCGGACATCGTTTGACTGGATACGACCCTGCGGCCCGCTACCCGTCACGGTATCCAGTGCCACACCCATCTGCCGAGCCAGCCGCCGGGCGGCAGGAACTGCGCGAACTTTGTGGACGTCATTTGGTGAAGCGGATTGCTGTTGCCGGGACAACAGGTGTTGCTCAACATCGGTGCGGGTCAGGCGTTCGCCGGCAGCGGGGGACACGGACCGCAAATCAACGCCGTGTTTTTGGGCCATTTGCCGGGCGACAGCCGTGGTGCGACGGAGGGTGCCGGCAGATTCTTGTGCGCGGATGTCCTCCGACGGTAGTGATTCGCCGGGTTGCAAAATGTAGGCAATTACCTGCCCAATAGGAACAATTTGACCCGGGTTGGCGCAAATACCGGCCAATGTGCCATCGGCCGGTGATTCAACCTCCATTGTGGCTTTGTCGGTTTCAATTTCAAGAATTGGTTCCCCTTTTTCAACCGGGTCACCATTTTGTTTGAGCCAAACCGAAACCGTTCCCGTTTCCTGAGCCATCTCAAATTTAGGCATAATGACCGTTTTTGGCATCGCCACACCTCCTAAATCTGATACTGAACCAGTTGGCGCACCGCTGAAACAATGTCTTCAATTTGTGGAGCCATTGCTTTTTCTAAATTTCTATTGTATGGCACAGGTACGTCGGCGCCACCCAACCGCACGATGGGGGCTTCAAGGTAGGCAAAGGCATCACTCTGAGCCACCATCGCCGCAATTTCACCGCCGTAGCCGCCCAGCAGCGGGGCCTCGTGTGCCACCACCAACCGACCTGTTTTTTTTACCGAGTTGATAATGGTGGGCGCATCGTAAGGTTTGAGGGTGCGGGGATCAATGATTTCCACTTCAATTCCTTCTTGCGCCAACTGAATTGCAGCTTCGGCAGCCCGCGGAATCATAATCCCGGTGGCAACAATTGTAACGTCCTGGCCGACCCGTTTAATATCGGCCTGCCCAAGTGGGATAATATAGGGGGTGTCAGGTACCGGACCTTTACGTTTGTAGAGCAGTTTATTTTCAACAAACATCACCGGATTGTTGTCGGCAACAGCAGCCAGCAGCAAGCCTTTCACATCGTAGGGCGTGCTGGGCATCACCACCTTCAAACCGGGCACGTTGACAAACCAGGCTTCCAAGCTCTGGGAGTGTTGGGCCGCCGCGCCGGTTCCGGAACCGGCCGGCAAACGCATCACCATTGATACGTGAGCTTTGCCCCCAAACATGTACCGGATTTTGGCCCCTTGCAGCACAATTTGCTCCATCGCCAGGGTAACAAAATCCATAAATTGCATCTCGGCAATGGCCCGCAGCCCGGTCATTCCGGCGCCAACTGCCACGCCGGCAATGTTATTTTCTGATATCGGCGTGTCGCGTACCCGTTCCGCGCCAAAACGGTCACTCAATCCCTGTGTCACGCCAAATGCGCCGCCGTAAACGCCGATATCTTCGCCAATCAAAAAGACGGTCGGGTCATGCTCAAGGGCCAATGCCATTGCCTCGCGCAGCGCCTCGGCAAAGCTGATTTCGCGCGCGCCGGGTGGCGGGTTGATGGGTGTATTGGGGCCAAAGCTCTTTTTGACCCAGGCTGGTAACATTTGGGTTGGATTGGCGGTTACGTTCTCTTCCTCAAAATAGACGTGCTCCAGCAATTTCTCCGGTGCAGGTTCGGGGTTGGACTGCGCAAATTCGATTGCGTCTTCAATAGCTGTCTCGGCTTTGGTTTCCAGAGCCGCACCGTCTGTGGGGGTGATGATGTTGTGCCGAATCAGGCAATTTTGAAAGCGTGGAATCGGGTCTTTTTCCAGCCATTCCGCGACTTCTGTTTTGGTGCGATAGACCTGCTTATCACTTTTGGAATGGCCTTTGTAGCGGTAGGTAAGCATTTCAAGCAGCGTTGGGCCGTGCCCGGTGCGAGCCCGCTCGGCGGCTTGCCGAACAGCCCGAAAAACGGCCAGCACGTCCATACCGTCTACTGTTTGGCCGGGAAGCCCGTATGCTGCTGCCCGGTCGGCCACATGCGGCACAGAAATTGCACGACGGGCGGGCATGGACATGGCATATTGGTTGTTCTCGCAAATGAATATCACGGGTAAATTCCAGATAGAAGCCATGTTCAAACTCTCGTGAAAATTTGCGGCATTGGTGGCGCCATCACCAAAAAAAGAAAGGACAACCCGGTCTGATTCCTGCAATTTGGCGCTCAAAGCAGCGCCCACTGCCAGCGGAATTCCGCCGGCCACCACCCCGTTTGCCCCTAAACTTCCCAGCGAAAGATCCGCCATATGCATTGATCCGCCCCGTCCCCGGCAAACCCCCACTTCTTTGCCGAGCAGTTCAGCCATCATCCCCCGCACATCCTGCCCTTTGGCAATGGCGTGTCCGTGTCCGCGGTGGGTAGAAGCTATTTGATCATCGGGGCGCAGGGCCGCCATTGCCCCCACGGCAACAGCTTCTTCACCGCTGTACAGATGCATTGTGCCGTGAACATTTCCGGCCGCATATTGCTGAAACGCGGCCTCTTCAAAGCCGCGGATCAAGATCATCTGGTAAAGCATATCCTGTAGTTTTTCCGGGGAAAGTTCTGCGGGCAAAGATTCTGGAGGTTGCACTACCGTTCCATCCTTTGTTACTTATGTACGGGTTTGAATACGTTCGCGAAAATCGCGGCAGGCATCAATCAAACTGGAGCCGTGGCCGTACAAGCCGCCGGCAATCAGCAAAATCACATCCCGACCGTAGAAATCCAGCAGATCCGGCAGACGGTCCAGTGTCATTCCGCCGCCGGGTGTTGGAAAAACAGGTTTAAGGTGCCCCATT
>RFJF01000058.1 GCA_003695455.1 Chloroflexota bacterium | reverse complement strand
TTGCTGGCCGGCCCCACCGAGGTGCTCATTGTGGCCGACGAAACCGCCGACGCCGAAATGGTCGCCACTGACTTGCTGGGCCAGGCCGAACACGGCCCCACCTCGCCGGCAGTGTTGATTACTACCAGCGAAACCCTGGCCCGTGAAACCGAGGTCGAAATCGGGCGGCAACTGGAAACACTGCAAACCGCCGATGTAGCCGGCAAGGCATGGGCTGACTACGGCCAGATCATCCTGGTTGATAGCGATGAAGAAGCCGTCATTGAAGCCGACAAAGTCGCTTCGGAACACGTGCAGATTCTTACCAGAAATCCCCGCTATTTTCTGGATAACATGACCAATTACGGTTCGTTATTTTTAGGACCCCGAACCAACGTGGCTTACGGCGACAAGGTTATTGGCACCAACCACACCTTGCCCACCAAAAAAGCTGCTCGCTACACCGGCGGCCTGTGGGTGGGCAAATTCCTCAAAACCGTCACCTACCAGGAAGTGAACACACCCGAAGCCAGCGCGATGATTGGCGAGTACTGCTCGCGGTTGTGTGCTATTGAATATTTTTGGGCGCACAAAGCCCAGGCCGATCTTCGGGTACGGCGCTTTGGCAAATAGGAACCCCGGTTTGGCGTTCTGGACAAGATTGGCAAGATATGTATGATTTGTCATATCAAACCTGTCCAGCTTCAAATATCCAAACCGAGGTAATCCCATGGCATCCAAACGCGTAACTTCTTTTGATGTGGCCGATTTGGCCGGTGTATCGCAATCAACAGTTTCACGGGCATTTACGCCCGAGGCCAAAGTATCAAAAAAAACCCGGCAAAAGGTGTTTGCCGCCGCAACCAAACTGGGCTACCAACCCGATGCAATTGCCCGCAGTCTGAGTACCCGACACACCAACATCATCGGCATTGTCATGGCCCACATCACCAGTCCTTTTTACCCGTACGTGCTGGACAAATTTACCCAACGCTTGCAGGAAATGGGGCGGCAAATCCTTTTGTTTAATGCGGCGGCGGGTCAGGATGTGGATGATATTTTACCGCTGGTGCTGCAATACCGGGTTGATGGCCTGATTATCACCTCGGCCACCATTTCATCAGAAATGGCCGATGTGTTGGCCCGCGATGGCACGCCGGTCATTCTGTTCAACCGGTACGTGCTGGGCGCCAATTGCAGCGCGGTGTGTTGCGACAACGTAGACGGCGCGCGGAAAATTGCCGATTTTCTGCTGGATAACGGCCACAAACGGCCGGCGTATATTGCCGGCGATGCCAACACATCAACCAATATTGACCGGGAAAAAGGGTTTGGCGACCGGCTACGTGAACGGGGCATCATTCAATGGTACCACGAGCAGGGCGAATACACCTACCAATCCGGATACGACGCCACGCTCCGGCTCATGCAACTTGCGAAGCCGCCCGATGCCATTTTTTGCGCCAACGATGTCATGGCGCTGGGCGCGCTCGATGCGGCCCGCCACGCATTGGGATTGCGCGTTCCTGAAGATTTGTCCATCATCGGTTTTGACGATATCCCGGCTGCAAGCTGGCCCAGTTATATGCTAACCACCATTCGGCAACCCGTTACCAGAATGATAGACGCCACGTTGGACTTGCTGCTGGAACGGTTGGATAACCCCAAAGTCGAACCGGCGCTCAAATTGATACCCGGCCCGCTTATCCAGAGAAACTCAACCCGGGTTGCTGAAACGCAAACATAAATTCATCTTGCAAGGAGACACATATGACGGATGGTTTGATGACAGGTCAGGTGGCGGTGGTCACAGGCGCCGTTGGCGGAATTGGTTCGGTAATCTGCAAGCGGCTGGCCGAAGCCGGCGCCAGCGTGGTGTTGCTGGACCTTCAGGATTTGGAGAAAATTGCCGGGGCCGCAGATGCCCTGCCCGGCGATAACCACCTGCCAATCAGCGCCTCCATCACCGACAGCAACGCTCTGAAGGGTGTGGCTGAAAAAATTGCCGCGCGCTACGGCACTATTGATTTACTGGTGAACAACGCCGGCATTACCCGTCCGGTCCCCCACAACGACCTTGACGGGCTGGACGACGAGCTGATTGACGCTATTTTTCAGGTAAACTGGCGCGGTGGATTTGCCTGCATCCGGGCATTTAAAGACTTGTTGGCCAACCAAAACGGCGGTGTAGTCGTTAATATTTCATCCATTGCCGGGCAAACCGGAATCGGCAGCAACGTGGCCTACTGTGCCTCAAAAGCGGCCATCAACGCCATGACCATCTCATTGGGGCGGGCGCTGGCCCCCAAAATTCGGGTGGTGGCGGTGGCCCCCGGCTGGGTCATGGGCGAATACGCCAAACGGATGCCACCCGAATATTTGCAGGATCAGATTGACAAAACACCGCTGGGCCGGCTGACCACCCCGGAAGACGTGGCCGAAACCATTATCGGCATCAAAACCATGCTGCCGTTTTCCACAAGCTGCGTGATTCCGGTAGATGGCGGTCGGCCATTTATTTAACGGGAAACGGCCCCGCCTGCGGCACGGCAACAATGAATGAAAACAGGCTGCAAGTTGCGGGTGGCAGGTTGCAGAGTTACAAAATTGCAGAG
>RFJF01000636.1 GCA_003695455.1 Chloroflexota bacterium | reverse complement strand
TTTAACGATTTTATCGCTTTACGCAACTATAGCTCAATTAATTCCATCTGCTGAGTAAATACAAAAAATAAAAATTGATACGCAAAACATTTAACCTGACCTGCAAAGACTCCGGTTTTTAAACGCTTAATGTGATGTTTGTCACAAATTGTGTTAGCAAATCTATTCTGGAGATGTGTTGAATGCCACATAAGATAACACCTCGCTATCAACCATTATATCGAAAGGCCGAACTTGAACTCATACTCTCTTCTGCTCAACGGGGAGAATCATTAAGTTTTGTTGGAATTGCCGGTGTTGGCAAATCAAACATAGTGAACTATTTGAGGCGGATTGAACAGAATGAACTTCACTTTCCGATGGTAGATGCCACACAATGGAATCCGGACACAAACAACCTGTGGTCACTTATGTTAAGTGCCGTCGTGCAGTCAACACGCGCACTGCCGGAACCGGATGCCCCAAAAGTATTGCCTCTGGATGATGGCGAACGTATGTTCGAAAACCTGAAATCACGAATAGCGTGGGTGTGCCAGCAGTTGAACCATAAAGTGATGTTTGTGCTGGACGATTTTGATGGCGTTTTGGAGTATATGCCACTCCCGGAGCTGGAAAAACTCAATGTGCTCCGCAGCGATGGAAACCGCGAAAAGTTAAGTTATCTGGTATTCACCAAACGTCTTCCTCACATTTTGGGCCGCAATAAATCTTTGAGTACCAATTCAAAATTTTACGACCTTTTGAGGCCCAATATTTACGCCCTTGAACCGTACACCCCGGACGATGCCGGCCAAATGCTACAACATCTGAATGATTTGGTGCCAAATCCTCTCCCAAAAAATGATCTGGCAACCATTTACAAGATAGCCGGCAGACACGCCCGATTGTTGAAGATTGTTTTTGAAACCTGGGTTAAACAACCGGCGACCGGACTTCGTTTTGAATACTTTGCAAATCACCCCGATATACGCCGGGAGTGCGAACGAATCCTGGAAAAACTGCACCGGCAGGAGCAGGATGTGTGCCGCTTGTTAGCTGCCGGCGGTGAATTGCCTGAAGAATATCGTGACACTGCCAACCACCTGATGCGCCGTGGGGTGTTGACGTCGCTGAACCCGCCACAATGGTTTAGCCCGCTGTTTGCTGCATATTTAAAGGGCGTAACAAAGAACCAGGAGTAGCCGTATGTCCACAATTTGGCTGATAATTGGAATTTTGGTTGGGTTGTTTGTAATTTACAAACTTGTGCGCTATGCCACTACAGTAACCAGCGTGGTGCCACAAGAAAAAAGAAAGGTTGTGTACCGCTGGGGAAAATTTCATCGCGTTGTGGGGCCGGGAATAGTCAGAATTTACCCCAGGCTTGATACCATTGAAAAAACCATTGAAGTCAGAGATCACCCCGTATCTGTTCCGGTTGAGGGCATATTTGCCTACGGCGTTCCCAACGGGTTCACTTTTAATTTTACCTGTCGTATTGACCCCGTTACCGCCGCAGCCGGCGACAAACAGGAATTGACCCGGTTGGTACTGATGAGAGAAAGTGAACGGCAAGAGCAGTTGCCGGTTAAGGTACGGGATGCCGTGGTTGATCAAGTTGCAGAACTGCAACAATCAATGCCGTTACCCGCCGGCGCCAACACATTTGATGGTGTGGTGGCTCTGGCTCCCGGCTCGGAACGCTACAATTTGTTGTTGCAGGGTGTTGCTGACAGACTTGAAAAAGAATTGCCCAAAATCGGTATTATTTTAAATACCGGACAGAAAATTACGATTATGCGGCGGATTTTACCGGATGACCTGATTAGCGATTTGCAGACCAAACGCGGCATTGACGTTAGAGGTGACGCGCTGATGCGGTACGTTCAACAGCTCAGGCAGGGGATACCGGATGTGTCACCCGCCGTGCTTTCAACCATTCTGGGCTCCATTCCCGGGGTTGATATGTCACATGTCAGCCCGCTGTTGATTGAATCTTCGGGGGGGAATCAGAGGCTTGAATCAGAGATTGAAATTCATCCGGATGGCACACATCAAATCAATTTACACCAGCCCGCCGGCGCCCAACCCCCGGCTACAACCCAACCGCGGTCAACCCAAAAACCCGCATCGTACAAGCTAACCCCCGACGATTTACGAGTTCTGAAACAAGTACCCCGCAACGATACTCCCCGGAAAAAGAGTGCCTGAGTAAACGGCCTGAGTCCTGTTTCCAAAATTACAAATGTACTGTTGATTGGACAAACTGCAAAAAATCAGAAATTGAATGACGGAACCAAAATATTATGCCACAAACAAATGATCAATTTGCTGACCAGACCACATATTTGCAAATATTGTCTCGGGTAAGCCAGCAACTGGTTGAAACCTGGCAACAATCTGACCCAGGCAGCGCCCTTTCTGACACGCTGAACAGAATTTTGCGTGAAGTTGCCGAGAATGTTATTCCTGACCAGGAAATTTCAGCCAGTGTGTATATTTATGATGAGGTTGAGGGGTTTTACAGTGGAGTAGCGCGGGGGCCGTTAACCGATTACATGATTGCGTATCCGCCCCGGCCCGGCGGAACTGCCGAATTTATTGTGCAAAATCGCCAACCGTTGTTTGTGGATAACGTTAAGCGAATGCCGCCCGGTGTACCTCCACTGAGTAAAAAGGCATTGGAACAGGGGATTCAATCACTGGCAAACCTGCCGCTGTTGATTGGCCCGGTTGGTCAACAAACCGTGATCGGTGCGCTGATTATCAATTTGCAGCAACCCCACGTCTTTGACCAAAGCCAGCAAACACTGCTAAAGCTATTTGCCGGACAGGCTGCCATTGCCCTGCAAAACGCACGGATTCATCGCCGCAGGCTGCTTGAAGAACAGGCCATTCAGCAAGTAAGCGCCCTGACCACTACAAAAAAGTTGGCGCAGGTAGAAGATTACATTGCCCAGCAAGCTGTTGAGCTAACCCGGGCCACATACGCTACCGTGTGGGCTGCCAACCCGGAACAATCCGAACTTCTGTTACAAGGACGCTTCAATACCGGCCGTCACTGGAATCCACCCCAAACCACATTGCCCATTGATGAATACAGTATCAACGGCTACGTAGC
>RFJF01000635.1 GCA_003695455.1 Chloroflexota bacterium | reverse complement strand
GGCTAACACCCTGCGGCTGATGGGTATGAGCGCCCCGGAACGGATGTAATCTGTGGTGCATGTGGCGCAAAAAAGCGCATCTCAAACAGGAATAACTCTGCGCTAAACCAATAAACGGGTGAGTAACCGGAACAGCTAATATCAGGTTGCAGAAAATTCTTCGGTGCGAATACGTCAAACGGACCGGGCACACTTGCACTGGAAAAATTATGGGAACCGAATGTTGAAAGCACGTATAAGTATTTTAGGGTTATTTACCTTTCTACTGTTAGCCTGTCAACCCACACAAGCCACTGTCAGCCCGGGGCCAACGGTTACATTGACTCCCGCTTCTACGAAGACAACAATGGTGTTAATTCCATCTGGTACTTTTCAAATGGGTGGAAATGTTGATGTAGCCGTTGAAATGTGCCAAAAACTTCGCTCCGGCACGAGTTGCCAGCGAAAATATTTTGCAGATGACGAACCTGCGCATATTGTTATGCTGGACGATTACTACATAGATCAATACGAGGTCACCAACGCGCAATACGCTGAGTGTGTGGAAGCCCATATTTGTCACCTGCCGAATAGCAAATACTACAAGGATTCCAGTTACAGGAATCATCCAATTGTCAATGTAACCTGGTATGAGGCAACAAAGTATTGCAAATGGCGTGGTGGCCGACTTCCCACAGAAGCCGAATGGGAGAAAGCTGCCCGTGGTGGATTGAAAGATGCCATATACCCCTGGCGAGGTGATTTGTCCAACGATCAGGCAAATCTGTGTGATGTTAATTGTACCGGTGGGTTGCTAAAAGATACTGAGATTGACGATGGGTATGCCACAACTGCGCCTGTTGGCAGCTATGCTCCGAATGGTTATGGCCTTTATGACATGGCTGGCAATGTCGCAGAGTGGGTGGCGGACCATTATACAAGTGATTATTATGCAAATTCTCCAATGGAGAATCCAATCAACCAGGATCTTAGCGATGATCGCGGGATACGGGGAGGTTCCTGGCTGGATGATCGAATTAGCCTGATGGTTACCCGTCGTGGTCAGATGCTCAGAAATATGGCAGGCAGCGGCATCGGATTTCGTTGTGCCCGTTCACCTTAACCCGGACCAGCCGGAACCAAAATTGTTCATTGCTCATTGGCAATTAATTATTGAATGACCCGGTACCAGTACTGGTAAATTTCGCGGAAGCCCAACCCGGAATACAGGCCGATAGCCGGCGCGTTTTGGGCCACCACCTGCAAGTAAGCATGTTCCGCGCCGCGCTGTCTGGCCCAATGCAACAACTGCAACACCAACTCCCTGCCAAAGCCGCGCCGCCGCTGCGCCGGGTCCGTCACAATATCGAACAGACCCACCAGCGGCGGCTGCAGAACAGCCAGCCCGCAAGCCACCGGACGGCCGTTGTGCTGCACCGTCAGGTAGCAACTGTCCAGCGGAATGTGGGCCAGAATCTGGCGCAACGTGGCGTGTTTGTGAACCGGCACGCCGTTCATGTGGGTGTACGTTTGCACCCACCGCGCTTCCGGCGCGGCGTGCCATTCAACATCGAGGTGCGGGCTGGGCGGCGGCAGGCCGGACAGTTCTGCCGTTTGCACGCTGGTGGGCGATACTTTTTGGTAGCCTGCGGCAGCCAGCCGCGCGTCGAGGTCATCCGGCTGAACAAAGGGCGTCATCCGAAAGGTGGGCGGCAGATTTTTGCGGCGGAAGATTCCCTCGCTGCGGGCAATTTTCTGCGCCACCGGCAGGCAGCCGGGGTAGACTGCGTTCACCGAGTTGTTGCGCCGTGAGTAACCGTTGGCAAAGCGCAGAATCCAACCGTCGAGCAGAATTTGTTGCAGGGCCGGCCACGCGTTCAGCGAGGTTTCTTCCACCATTTGGGCAAACTGACAGGGGGTCAGATTCATCTGAAATCACCGGGTGAATTTGCGCAGCAGCGAGCGGACGCGGGGCATAGCCTGCGTAAACAGGCGGTAAAGCGCGGGCCGGGCCGGAAAATCGTACGCGCCGAGGCCCTGCACCGTCTGCCCGCCAAATCCCTGTTTAAACCGATACACACCCCACATGCTGTCACGCTCATCAAACACGTTGGGTGCGCCCCACAAATCGTAGTGGGTGCAGCCGCGTTCGGCGGCCCGCTGCATGGCCGCAAATTGCAGCAGGTGATTGGGCATCCGCTTGCGGTGCGCGCCGGTTGACGCGCCGTACAGGTACCACGCCCGCGCCCCGCAGTAGAACAACACCAGCCCGGCCACAACCTGCCCCTCCACCGATGCCAGCAGCATATCGGCCCGGTCTGCGGCCAGAAAGTGCGACCAGACATCGTGGTAGTAGGCCTGCGGGCGGATGAGGAATCCGTCACGGGCGGCGGTTTCGGCGTACATTTGGTAAAATGTGCCAATGTCGTCCGGGCCGCCGGGCCGGATTTTGACCCCGTTGCGCCGGGCGTAGCGGATGTTGTAGCGCCACTTGCTTTTCATTCGCGCCAGCCAATCCTCCGGCGCGCCCTCCAGCGAGAGCAGGACCGTGTTTTTAAATTGAATTTGCTCCGGCGAAAATAGCCAACCGCGCCGCTGCAGCGCGGCCTGCACCGCCTGCCCGGTGGCATCGGGCGTGGGGCTGCCGGCGGGATCGCCGGTAAAGAGCGTCACATCGGGGTCAATTTTGAGGAAGAGCGCGCCGCG
>RFJF01000634.1 GCA_003695455.1 Chloroflexota bacterium | reverse complement strand
GGTTTGTTGCTGTTCCGGGGGTGTGATACGTTTGGAGGGCCGGGTAAATTCGTCGTCGGGGTTTTTGTTGGGTGAATTGGGCAAATTGGAATCGGTCATAAAAATGCTGCCGGGTAATACTGTAATGTGCGATTCAGGCCAAAATCCTTACGTTTTACGCTTTACGTTTTCCGAAGGTGTCCGGCAAAACCAACAAATTTGTAAAGTTGATGATGTGGGCTAACTGCGTGTGCGTATCACTGAACACGCAACACGTTTCATATACAGAGACAACAAGGCAGGTCAATTTGTAAAGTTGTTCTCCGGAATATGTGAACCACGCCTAAAATTATAGCCGCCGGCAGGGCGGTGTCAACAAACAAAAAGAGCACAGTATTGAACTGTACTCAAAATTGATACGGCCAAAATCACAAAATATGGATAAATCCGGTAGTCACCACGGTGCAATACCGGGCTGAATACGTCAGGTAAATTTACTTTTTGTAACGATAGACGATGCGACCTCGTTCAAGGTCATAGGGAGAAAGCTCAACCCGAACACGGTCGCCCAGCAACACACGAATATAAAATTTGCGCATTTTGCCGGACAGATAGGCCAGAATGGTGTGTCCGTTTTCAAGCTCTACTCTAAAACTGGTGTTGGGCAGCGCCTCAACAATTTTGCCGTCGAGCACCAGTTTTTCCTGGGTAGCCTCAGCCATAAAAACTCCTTAAAATATTGTACAAACAAAGAACCGGGGCGCATTTTTGCCCCGGCCAAACCCGGTTTTTAAAAGATTGGGTTCCGAGAACGAGTTTATTGTAGCAGAGCGTGAATTTCTTGTCAATTTTGGCAAATTTGGGCTATTCCTGCCGCACATTGCCGGTAAGCTGGTAACAAAAATCCAGCAATTCGGCAAAAAATAGTTTGCGATTTTGGTTGTGGCTTTCCGGCGAACCTTTGCCGTACGAAAAGAAGTAGTGGTCGCCCAGCATCACCCGCAACTGGGCCGGATTGAAATTGAGGGTTTCCAGCAGGTTGAGCATGTTGTCCAGCCCAACAATTCTGTCTTTGTGGCCCAGAAAAATTTTAAAATTCTGCAGGTCTGTGCCTTGCGGAAATGTGGAGGGCGTGCCTAACACGTAGAGCGTTTGGGCCAGGGTGCCAAATGGGGTTTGGTTGTAAATTCGCAGGTGTTCATTTTTTACCTGTACGCTGGCTCCCGGCCCCAGTAAATCAATGATGCGCGGCGCAAGGCGGTCTTTTACCGCATTGAACGAAGGTAATCCAATGCTGATGCCCATAGTTTTAAAGAAGGTTTTACGTTGCGCATCGTTGTAAAACAGGGCCGGCGCCAGGGCCACCGAGCCGCACGTTTCTTCTGCCCAACCGGCGGCGTCTTTAAAAAACAGGGCCGCGCCGCTCATGGAGTGACCCACAAACAAATAGAAGGGTTTACGTTTGCGGTTTGGGGGAGCGGGGCGCAGGCCCACCAGTTGCAGCCAGGTTTCTACGGCGTTCATCAATGAAGCCGGGCTGCACTGCTGGGGCGTTGGGGTTTGGCTGATAAACGGCGATTGCCCAAAACCGTTCACATCCAGATTAAAGCAGATGATGTTTTTGTGTTTACCGGCCAGTTGCACGGGCAGGTTTTCCCAAATTCGGTGGCTGCCTGTCCAGCCGTGCATAAAAAATACGTAGCCATCGGCGCGAGTCACAAGTTCCGGCAAGCCGCCGTCAAAACCGGGCCATTGGTAGTAGGTAGCTTGCCAGTACAGGTTTGCCAGACCGGTTTGCTGCTGAAACTGTTGCAGGGCGTCGGGGGTATCGGGGTTGTGTTGTTGCAGATAATCAGACAACAAGAATCGCTCGGTGGCTACATTTTTTTGAGTATAATGAACCGCAGTTTTTATGTTAGATTGCCGAATTGATTTTAACATATACTCATTGTTCTTTAACCCACTACCAAACATCAATAGGCCAAACGGACTACCGAGATTTTAAGGGGTGATTTTTTTTGAGCATCCCTACTTGTGTTATAATTGCCGTTCTGTAGGAAACTACTTTACTATAGGGAGCCAAAATGAGTCAATATTATCCACAGCAGGGGCCTGCCTACCCGCCTCCTCAACACAACCCTGAAAGTGATTATTATTACGATGATGATTATGAATACGAAGAATACGACGACTCCTCCGGCAATTCAACAATGCGGTTGGGGTTATCCTTTTTAGCCGGCGGTTGTCTGGCGGCGCTGTGCATTGGCTTGTGCGTACTTGCGGTTGGCGTGTTGTGGGTTGCCGATCCATCTTTGGGAATTTCTGAACCCACCCCCATTCCCGGCAGTAACATTGGCCTGTCATTCGATGACCCGGCCTTTTCAACCGAATCCGTGGTCAATGACAAAAACGTGAAACTGACCATTCTCGAAGTTAACCGCAACGCCGTGGTTGAAGCGATACCGCAGGTTGAAGGCCGCGAAGTACTTATTGTAACCATTGAGTTGGTCAACCTGGGCAAAGAAAACACCAACTTCAACGAGCGTGATTTCCAACTACTCAATCAGTTTCAGGATGCCTACGAACCGGCGCTGGGTGCCATTGCCGGCGCGTTGGGGCGCGGTACACTGCCGCCCAACGAGGGGCTTGAAGGCCGGCTGGTGTACGAGGTAACAAGCGGTGAAGTGGATTTACGGCTCTTCTGGCAAGCACCAGACAGCGCCCCGCGCTTTATCTACCTGCAATGACCGCCATGTGCAAACTGTTGCTTGCCACCAACAACCCGCACAAACTGGCCGAATACCGGGAGATTTTGGCCGGGCTGCCCATGCAGTTAACCAGCCCCAGGGATGAAGGGCTTGAAATTGACCCCGAAGAAACCGGCCGCTCATTCGAGGAAAACGCCGTGCTCAAGGCCACGGCATTTGCGCAGGCCAGCGGCCTGCTGACTCTGGCTGATGACTCCGGGCTTGAAATTGACGCACTGGGCGGCGAACCGGGCATTTACTCAGCGCGGTACCACAACACGGCCAAAGATGACCACGCCGGCCGCTGCCGGGTGGTACTCAACAAATTGGCGGCTCAACAAACCCCGTGGGCCAAACGCACAGCCCGCTTCAAATGTGTTATTGCGCTGGCAAACCGTGAAAAGGTGTTTGGCACGGTTTCCGGGGCAGTTGAAGGCCTCATTGCCTTAGAGCCAAAAGGAAGCGGTGGCTTTGGTTACGACCCCATTTTTTTTGTTCCGGAACTCAATAAACATATGGCAGAACTTTCTGCCGAGGCCAAGCACAACATCAGCCACCGGGGGCGTGCCGCCCGGGCGGCCCTGCCGTTGCTCAAAAAAATCTGCGCAGCAGATTAACCAACATCCCTGCCAAACAAAAAGGCCGGTCTGGATGCCGGCCTTTTTGTTTGGCTGTATCAGGTTTATTCAAAATCATCGGTTATGGAACGGCGGCTTGGCCGGGGCTGAACACAAAAAACCGGCGTGTGTTTGCCGGTTTTTTGTGGTGCATTTTGTTGGGTAATTGTTACAATCGGTTATGCCGACGTCATCATTTCATTCCGGATTTCTCTGAATCTGTAACCAACGCCCCATTCGGCCAGCAAATAGTGCGGTTTTTTGGGAGTTTCTTCAATCTTCTGCCGGAGATAGTGAATGTACAGCTTCAACGAGCCGAGGCTATCATTTTTATCAGTGCCCCAAATTTCTTTAATTAACTCTTCATGCGTGACAACGCGGCCTGCCTTGCGCAACAAAATTGAAAGCAGCCTGAATTCGGTGGGGGTCAGTTTGATGAGATCATCACCCACCTGAACCTTTCTGGATTCTAAATCTACCAGCAAATTTCCATCGTTGTAAATCACCGGCCCGTTGGCAACCTGGCGTTTGTTGCGCCGCATCAGGGTTCGGATTTTTGCAATCAAAATGGGTGTTTCAAGCGGGTAGCGCAGATAATCATCGGCGCCCATTTCTAACGCCCTGATAACACCGTGCTCATCGTGAATGGGGCTGGTTACCAAAATAAAGGGGATGCCCAACTCTCGCAGGCGGCGGCAGGTTTCATACCCGTCCATTGTGGGCAACAGCAGGTTTAAAATGACCAGTTGCGGCGATTCTTGCCACGCAATTTTCAGCGCGGCAGGGCCATCTTGGGCCAGAAAAACCTGATGCCCATCGCGCTCTAACGACGGCCCAATATCGTGCAACTGTGTGGCACCATCATCAATCAATAATATCTTTGTCATTTTCACCTCCAGATTGGCAGAGACAACATAAGTTGCGAGCCCTGCCCAGCCAAATTGCTGCCCCACAATCTCCCATTCTGCGTTTTTACCAACCGGTTTGTGGCATTAGCCGCCATGCGGAAATTGGTTGAAGCTTCTGCTATGTTTTGCTCTTCGCCGGCGAACGGCTGGAAAACCATTCCCACAGCGTTCTCCACATTCAATTTTCCATTGCTTTCTTCAATTGTGACCGTTACTTCCGCTTCAGTTGAACTTAACACCACGGTAATGGTGCTTCCGACTTTGGCTTGCCGGACGGCGCTGGTTAGCATATTAAACAACACAATTTCAGTTTTTGTGGCATCAGCCACCACCGGTGGGACCGGCTGAGCCGCAGAAACAAGTTGAATATTCAGGTGGGGGTTTTCATCCTGAATCAGGCTCAACATGCGTTCAATAACCGGAGCCAACACCACCGGCGATGTGAAAGCAAAAGTGGTGTCGGTTTCATCTTGCAGCGTTTGCAACAATTCAGTAGTAAAACTACTCAGACGCTGGCTTTGATCCCATATTTTTTTATAGAGTTGGTTTTGTTCCTGCTCGTCCAAATCAAGCGTTTGCAGGCACCGCACAGAGGTTTGGATGACGTTCAGCGGGTTTCGTAGCAAGTGCGAGGCCATATCAGCAAACTCAAGTTGCGAAACATAGCTTTGCTGACCGTTTTCATTTTTATCTTCGGCGGGCGGGCCAAGAACTTGATTGACTTTAGCCCACAGTTCTGCTTCTTTAACAGGCAACGTTACATAACTTTTTACCCCCAACCTGAGTAAATCAACACTAATTTGGGCAGTTGGGGAATCAACCATCAAAATAACAGGCACAGCCTGGCCTGCCTGGGCCAAATTTGTTAACAGTGTCATTAATGCATGTTGCGGCAAATGAGAAATCAGTAGAATTGGCGGTTTGCCCAGAGCGGCGCTAAAGCCATCGTGTTGGGTGTAGGCCCTGCTTACCTGATATTCAGGCAAAAGTATTTTTGCCACAGACTCCAGTATTGCGGGGTTGGGTTCGACAATGAGAATATTTTGTTTGGTCACGCCGGCCTCTTGTACTGGTAGATTATGGGATGTGGAAGGAATTGAATGTGTTGTGCAGGTTGCAGCATTGTTATAATTTGGTGTTGGCTACGCCGTTATAGCCCGGTCTGAAGGGCAACGTTATGTGGTTTATTTTTTGGTATATGCCAATAATTCCCTAACGACAATTGCACAAAAGTGGCTGCCACTCAAGAAATATCCACGTTAGTTAAAAGTTTATCAACAGAACATGAT
>RFJF01000633.1 GCA_003695455.1 Chloroflexota bacterium | reverse complement strand
CTGCAAACCTTTGCCGCCGCCAACCCCAAAACCCTGCTGCAAGATTCTGCCGCCCTGCCCGGCGGCCTCACCACCGATTTGCAAAACCTGAGCCGGGAATACGATGCCCAACTTACCCGCCTGAATGACCAATCCCACTCGCTACGCGAAGAAGCGACCCGTCTGCAACACGAAATCAACAGCCTCCGCACCGGCAACCGCGCCGCCGGCTACCAGTCAGAAGCGCCTCAATCGGCCCAACTGCGCCAGTTGCTCCGCGCCGAGCTGGGCCTTTCTGCGGAAGAGGTGGTTCCGCTGTACGAAGTTCTCTCCATCCCCAACGAGCGCTGGCAAAACGCTGTCGAAGGCATTTTGGGCCGCACCCGCTTTGACCTGCTGGTTCCGCCGCAGCACTACAACGCCGCCATGCAGGTGTACCGCAAACATCGGCTCAGCCACAATCTGCACGGCGTTGGCCTGCCAGACACCGAGCGTATTCTGCAAAACAGCCGCGCCGGTTCCGGCCCCGCCGCCAACAGCCTGGCCGCCGAAGTCCAAACCAACCACCCCGCCGCCCGCGCCTTTATCAACCTGCTGCTGGGCGGGCTGGTCAAATGCAACGCCATCGAAGATATGCGCCCCCACCGCACCGCCGTAACCCCGGATTGCTTTGTGCGCCGCAACTTCACCAACCGCCACCTCAACCCCCGCTACTACCGCCGCTGGTTCATCGGCGAACGCGCCGCGCCCCAGCAAATCGAACAGAGAGAAGAACGGCTCACCGCCATTGCCGCCGAACTTCAAAACCTGCACACGCAAACCAACGCCCTCAACGCGCGGCTTGACCTGACCGCCGGCAAAGTGCGGCCCCTGATTCAACTGGAACAAACCCTGCCCCAACTGGCCCAACTGCCGCAATTGCTGGCCGAACAATCACAACTTCAGACCCAACTGGATGCGCTGGACACGCAATCGGTAGAAAAATTAAAGGCCGAAGTAGAAACTCGCGGGGCAGAAGTGGAGCGCCTGCAAAAAGAACTGGATGCGCTGGGCGAGCAAGTGGGCGGACTGAAAAACCGGCTGGAACAGCTATCGGCAGAAACTATTCCCCATCTGGAAAAACAGGCCGCCAAAATGCTGCAAGAGGCGCAGGCCTTTTTACTGCTGGAAGACGCCGAATCGCTGCTGGAGGCGGTGCAAACTGAATACCAGCGCCGGCTGGACCGCCAGCCGGTGCTCACCATCTGCGAAAACGCCACCCGCTACGAAAACGATTACCAAACCGCCGAAAACAGCAGCCGCAAACGTCTGTTTGAAGCCAAACAAGGTTACAGCCTGACCTACCAGTTTGGCTACGATGACCGGGAAGACGCCGCCCGCTACCTGGCCGAGCGCACCCGGTTTATTGAATCGGAACTGCCCAAATACGAGGCCAATATTGCCGAGCAGCGCCGGCTGGCCGAGCAGGAACTGGTAGAAAACGTTATCCACCGCCTGCGCGAGCAAATTGAAGATGCCCGCCAGCAGTTAAACTACCTCAACAGCACCCTGTCAACCCTGCGTTTTGGCGGCGAACGCTTTGAATTTATCACCAAACCGGAGCCGTCGCTACGGCAGGTGTACAATATGATTATGGACAGCCAGACTGTGCTGGGAGAATCGCTGTTTGATTCCGATTTCCGCCAGCGTCACCAGCAAGGTTGGGATATGCTGTTTGAACGGCTGACCGCCGCCCACGATGAGGAACTGGCCGAACTGCGTGAATTGCAGGATTACCGCAACTATTTGCAGTACGATATCCGCGTACACTACCCCGACGGCGACCGCGCCCTGCTCAGCCAGATTAACGCCAAAAAATCCGGCGGCGAAACCACCACTCCCTTTTACGTGGCCATGGCCGCCTCGTTTGCGCAGGCCTACCGGCTCAACCAGCCTCGCCCCTCAGACACCATCCGGCTGGCTATGTTTGACGAGGCGTTTGGCAAAATGGACACCGCCCGCACTGCCAGCGCCCTCAAATTTATGGTAGACAACAAACTGCAAGTGCTGCTGGCAACACCGCCCGATAAAGCCGCCGGCCTGCTGGAACACGTGGATTCTGTGCGCACCGTGTTGCGCAAAGACCACACCGCTTTTGTGGTTGAAATTGATAAACAAACTGCCCTGCAGCAGGTTGAAGCATGACCCTGCCGCCGTTCACACCCTCTGCCGATACCGCCGCGCTGGTAAACCGGCTGCTGGATATTTTTGAACGGCGCGGCGGCAACCCCAAACAAACGGTGCGGGTGCGGCTGGATGAGGCCGCCAAACGGTTGCCCGGCTACTTCAGCCAAACTAACCCCACCCCGCGCCGCACCACCAACGAACAGTTGGCCCGGCTGGAATCGGCGGGACTGCTGCGGCTGGAATGGCAGCCGGGGCAAAGCGGCCACCTGCTCCACAGCGCGGCCCTGATTCCCGCCGGCGCGCCAAAACTCTACCAACTGGTACAGCGCCAACCCGCCGCCGAACAGCGCGCCGCCCTGCAAGACCTGTTGCTGGGCAACCGCTTTTTGCTGTCCGGCTGGCGGCGCGCCGCCGTAGAACACACCCTCGGCCAGTTGCGCGCCCGCAAATCGCCGGCCCCCTTCAGCCTGACCGACCCCGTGCTAAATCAGGATTTACTGACCGCGCTGGCTGCCCTGCCCGATTCCGCCGCCACCGAAGAACTACCCTACCGCGTGTTCAGCGTGCGTGTGTTCAACCACAGCAAACGCTTTGAAACGCTCAAAGAAGCCGTGGCCCGGCTGGCCCGCCGCCACAACCCGGATTGGCGGGCGCTTTCTGCGGCAGAAACGCTGCGCGAGTTGGGGCTGGTAGCAAATCCCGGCCACATTTACCTGTACGGCCCGTGGCAGTTGGCCGGCCCCGCCGGTCAGGTGTTTGAACTGGACGGATTTGCGCCCTCGGTGGGCGTACCGGCGGCAATGGTGTCCGGTCTGCGGCAAGTGCGGCTAAACGCACCCCGGTTGGTCTGCGTAGAAAACCTGGCCGCCTTTTACGAACTCATCCGCAGCCAAAGTCACAGTTCGCCGCCGGGAGTACTGTGTTTGTGGGGCAACCCCTCGCCCGCCGTGCGCCGCCTGCTGCAACTGGCCGTCGCCGGCCTGCCGCCCGGCGTGCCGGTACAGGTGTGGGCAGATATTGACTACGGCGGGCTGAACATTCTGGCCCAACTGCGGCGGCAGGTTTCAGGCCGATTTGCCCCCTTTTGCATGGATGCGGCCACGCTGGAACGGTTTGGCCGCTGGGGCCAACCCCTCACCCCCACCGATGTTCGCAATCTCAACCGTATTCGCCAGCACGCCGACCTGCAAGATATGACCACGCTCATTGACCAAATGCTGCGCCAAAACCTCAAACTTGAGCAGGAAGCGGTTAATTTAAAAGAAGAAGGCTGAAAGCGAAAGACTAAAAACGGCGTAGTTCATTAGCCCACATCATTAACTTTACAAATTTGTTGGTTCTGCCGGCTACCTGTGGAAAACGTAAAGCGTAAAACGTAAGGATTCCGGTCTGAATCGCACATTACGTTTTAACAAAATTGAAAATTCACAAAAATGAACCACACCCAAATTCCGGGTTGTTTTCTGCGGCCCGTGTGTTGCGTATTGTGGCACACTAAACAAGCAACACCGCGCCCCATCTCCCCTGCAATTTGCCATCCGCCGCACCCCCGGCTATCCTCATGAGATGGAAAAATTTACCATTCACCCCCAAACCACCGTCGGCACAGTAACGCTGACCGTGTCTAACCTGAGCGCGCAGGTTGATTTTTACCACCGCGCGCTGGGCCTGCACCTGCGGGCGCACACCGATGATTACGCCGTACTCGGCACAACCACCACGCCGCTGGTGATTCTGCGGGCCGCTTCCGCCGCCGCCAGCCCCCCACCCCGCGCCGCCGGGCTGTACCACCTGGCAATCCTGCTGCCGGACCGCGCTGCGCTGGGCAGTTGGCTCATTCACTACGCGAAGAACAACTACCCCCTGCTGGGTGCGTCGGACCACGGCGTCAGTGAAGCGCTCTATTTGAGCGACCCCGAAGGCAACGGCATCGAGGTCTACCGTGACCGCCCCCGTACCGAGTGGCCGTTTGCCGCCAACGGCCGGCTGCAAATGGTTACCGCCGCGCTCAACCTGCGCCAACTGGCCGGCGCGGGCAGCAACTCGCCGTGGGCCGGCGCGCCGGATGGGACCCGCATGGGCCACATCCACCTAAAAGTCAACGACCTCCGCCAAACAGAGGCCTTTTACGCAGACGTGCTGGGCTTTGACGTGATGCAAAATGACTACCCCGGCGCCACGTTTTTGAGCGCGGGCGGCTACCACCACCATTTGGGCGGCAACACCTGGCATTCGGCGGGCGGGCCGCCGCTGCCGCCGGGCGCGCTGGGGCTGGACAGCTTCACCG
>RFJF01000632.1 GCA_003695455.1 Chloroflexota bacterium | reverse complement strand
GGCTACATCCAGCCGCTGGTACACGTAGGCCGGCAGCGTAATTTCAAGATCGTGCGGGGCTTTGGCGTGCCGAAAACGCGCGCCATCCGGCAAACAGACAAACAGCCGGTAATTGAAACCGTCGGTCATTTCACTGACAATGCGCCCGTGAACGGTGTTTTCACGCCGGCCAACCGGCCTGTTTTTTCTGACCAGCATAATCCGCTCGCTGCGGACGGCAACGGTCACCTCCTGCCCCGCCTCAACCGGAAACTCGGGGGCGGTCAGCGTTACCTCGCCCACCTGCACCTGTGTGGTTTGGCCGTTTTGCCCAATGACCCGGCCCCGGTAAAAGTTGCGCCCGCCCGTGAGTTCGGCTACCTGCCGGTTGACCGGCCGGTTCACCACCTGCGCCGGAGAGCCGAGCTGCAGCAGCCTCCCGGCCTCGATGACCGCAATTTGGTCCGCCAGCAGGTAGGCTTCGGCCAGATCGTGGGTGACAAACAGGGCCGGCACGTTCAGGCTGCGTTGCAGCCGGTGCACATCGCGCCGAAGCTGTTCTCGTGTTGGGCCATCGAGCGCGGAAAAAGGTTCATCCAGCAGCAGAATTTTGGGCCGGGTAACCAGCGCCCGGGCCAGCGCCACACGCTGCTGCTGCCCGCCGCTCAAATCGGCCGGCATCCGGTTGGCTGCCCCCTCCAGCCGCACCTGCGCCAACGCCAATTGAACGCGCCGGGCCTTTTCTTTTTTACTCATCCCCATCAGGCCAAACGCCACATTCTGCGCCACAGAAAGATGCGGAAACAACATGTAATCCTGCATCACATACCCCACCGAGCGTTGTTGCGGCGGCAGATTTACCCCGGTTTTCGCATCAAACAACACCTGCTCTCCCAGCGTGATGCGGCCGGCGTCCGGGGTTTTCAACCCGGCCACGCAGGCCATAGTTATACTTTTGCCCGCCCCGGAGTGGCCGAACAGCGCCGTAATTCCCGGCGGCGCGTCAAATTCCAGATCGAGCAAAAAATTTTCAAGGCGATGGCGAACACAAACGTGCAGCATAGCGCTACCTCACCACCCGCTGCGAGAAGCGGCGGGCCGCAAACAGCAGCCCCACCGCCACCACGGTCATCAACAAAACCATCACATTGGCCTCGGCCTGCCGGTTGGCCTGCACCAAATCAAAAATGTACATAGGCATGGTTTGGGTTTGGCCGGGAATGTTGCCCGCAACCATCAATGTGGCCCCAAAATCACCCAGCGCGCGGGCAAATGCCAGCGCCGCGCCGGCAAAAATGCTGCGCCGGGCCAACGGCAGCGTAACGCGCCAAAATATGTACAGGTTAGACCGGCCCAGCGTGCGAGCCACATCCTCCAGCCGGGAATCGATGCTTTCAAATCCGGCGCGGGCCGTTTGCAGCAGCAGCGGAAACGCGGCCACTGCCGCAGCCACCGCCGCCCCGCGCCAGGTGAATACCAGCGGAACGCCCAACTCGTTCAGCCAGCGACCCAGCGGACTCTGGTTGCCCAGCGCTACCAGCAAATAGTAGCCCAGCACCGTGGGCGGCAACACCAGCGGCAGCGATGCCAGCCCGCCCAGCAATTCTTTGCCGGGGAACTGGTAGCGGGCCAGCAGCCACGCCAACGGAATACCGCCAACCAGCACCAGCGCCGTTGCCAGCAGTGATACGCGCAAAGATAACCACAACGGAAACCAGTCAAACGTCATTTGAATTCTCCGGGCAGCAAAAATCCGTGTTTTTGCATAATTGAGCGCCCCTGCGGGCTGCTGATAAACTCAACAAATTGGCGGGCCGCTTCCGGCCGGGTTGATGTTTTTGTGATGGCCAGCGCCTGTTTGAGCGGCGGGTACAGGTTGGCGGGCAGGGGGGTGTAGCTCACCTCCGGCACATCGGCAATGGAACGAGCCACAATACCAACCGGAGCATCGCCGGTTTGCACAAATTGCAGGGTTTGGCGCACGTTTTCGCCCAGCACCAGTTTGGGCTGAACGACACCCCACAGACCGGCGCTTTGCAGCGCTTCCTGGGCGGCCTGCCCGTAGGGCGCATGGGCCGGGTTGGCAATGGCTACCCGCGCAATGTTAGAATCAAGCAAATCCTGCAAAACGGTGGCCTGCACGCCAGACTCCCGGTTGACCACCAGCACAAGTTGGCCCTGGGCGTACAATTGTTGGCTGCCGGGAATGATGTATCCGCCTGCTGCCAGCCGGTCAATGTACGACTCGTTGGCGGCGGCCAAAATATCAAACGGAGCGCCATTTTCAATTTGTGTGGTCAGTTTGCCGGTTGAACCAAAACTGAAGCGCACCGGCTGCCCGGTTTGCTGCTCAAAAGTCTGCCCTAACTCGGTGAAAGCCGTCTGCAAATCTGCGGCCGCGGCCACCAGCAGCGGTTCGGGCGCGCCCCCCGCATTTTCTGCCGGCCCTGCTGCGCAGCCGGCCAACAACAGGGCCACGCCAACCCAAATTATCCAACGGATGCTCATTTCCCGGTCTCCAAAAGTGGGAGTTTGGTCAATTTGACTCTACCCCAAAAATATGAGACAGTATCATCACAAAAAAGCGTCAATTTGGCAACTCTGACCCGCAATAATGGCGTCATTGTTGCGGGTATCTCCAACATACCCCGGCAGCAGGTGGCAAGGCGCACCCAACCTGCACACCGCAAATTTCCGCAATTCCCCAATTTTTGAAAGGAGAAAGTTATGCGCAAACGTGTGCCCATCAAGCATCAACAAAACTGGGCGCAAATTCCGCTAAGAATTGCCTTAATTTACGCATTGGTTGCCGGAATCTGGATACCGCTGTCTAATTGGCTGTTATCAATGCTGGTAACCAACCCGGCTCTGCTGCCGATGTTGCAAATGGTTAAAGCCGGGTTTTCTGTGCTGGTTACAGCGGCGCTGCTGTACTGGCTTATCCGCCGAAACGTGCAGGCTATTGCCCGGGTAGAACGCGAACACCAAAGCAACCTGCACTTTCTGGAAACGCTGCTGGACACTATTCCCAACCCGGTTTTTTACAAAGACGCAAACGGCGTGTATCAGGGCTGCAACACCGCGTTTGCCGCACAAATATTGGGGCTGCCCAAAGAGAAAATTGTGGGTGCATCGTTGTTTGACCTGCCGGATGCTATTCCTGCCGGGTTGGCCGAGATTTATCACCGGCAGGATACAACGCTGTTACAAAACCCCGGCACACAGATTTATGAATCGCAGGTACGCACAGCCAATAACGGCAACCGGGATTTTATGTTCAACAAAGCTGTGTATTTTGACAACACCGGACAACCCGCCGGGATTGTTGGGGTGATGGTTGATATTTCTGAACGCAAACGGGCCGAGCGGGAAATTCAGCGCCACAACCGCG
>RFJF01000631.1 GCA_003695455.1 Chloroflexota bacterium | reverse complement strand
TTCCTGGCTCCCGGCTCCTGATTCCTGTTTTATACGAGGAGGTAAAAATGATTTCACCCGAATTGATTCGTCGCTACCCGTTTTTTGCCGGGTTGAGTACGGATCAGATTGTAACCCTGGCCAATGTGGCCGAAGAAGTTTCGGTGGAAGAGGGGCACTACTTTTTCCACGAAGGCGAAGAAATCTGCTGTTTTGACATTGTGGTAGAAGGTGCAGTGGGCATTGTGATGGAGTTGCCGGACGGCGATACCGAACAGAAAGTGTCGGACCAACTCACCGGCCAACTGGCAACCAAAACCGAAGTGCTCAGCACCATCGGCCCCGGCGAGATGTTCGGCTGGTCGGCGCTGATTGCACCGCACATCACCACAGCCAGCGGCAAAGCGCTGACCCCCTGCCGGGTGCTCTCGTTCGACTGCCGGCAACTGCGCGAAACATTCCGGCAGGATTGCCGTTTTGGTTACGTGATGATGCAAAAAGCTGCGCAGGTCATCCGCGACCGGCTGCGAGACATGCGTATCGAGTCGCTGGCCCATATTGTTGCATAAAGGATAAAATTATGAAGACCTACAAACACATTCTTGTTCCGCTGGACAGCTCGGAGCTGGCGGAAGCCGCGCTGGACGATGCTTTTAGCCTGGCGGCGCTGAACAACGCCCAGTTAACGTTGCTGCACGTTATTCCGCCCATTCAGAGCGTGCTGGCCGCAGAAACCGGTCACCCCATCTTCATTGACCAGCAGTGGGACAGCCACAAATCGCTGGCCATGCGCTACCTGGGCAAAATCTGCGCCCGGTGGGAATGTCCCCCGGACGTCACCATCAACCGGGTGGTGGAAATGGGGCAGCCGGCAGACACCATCATTGAATACGCACAGGAACACGGTGCAGACATCATCGTCATGGCGACGCACGGCCGTTCCGGGGTGCAGCGCTGGGTGTACGGCAGTGTGGCCGATAAAGTATTGCGCGCCGCCAATATGCCGGTGCTGCTGGTTCGCTCGCAGGCGCAGGACACACCCCGGCTTAAGAAACAGGAGGAAAAAATCTTTGAACCGGCATGAAATGCCGGGCCGGTGAACATCAAAATCCCTCCGAGAATTATCTGCGGAGGGATTTTTTTCAACAGAAAATTACGCCCACGGCGTTGAGGCGGCGCGCCGCACGTGAATCTGGTCAATCACCGCGGTTCCGCCCCGCCGTGATGCCAGAAACAGCACAATGTCGGCAATCTCCTGCGGCCGCATCAACACCGAGCGGTCCAAATCCGGGCGGGATTGGGCCACCATTTCGGTGTCTACCCCGCCGGGGCAGACGGCGTGCACCCGAATGCCATCGGCCTGCAACTCTTTGGCCAGCGCGCCGCTCAACCCCATCACTGCGTGTTTTGAGGCGCTGTACACCCCCTGATCCACATAACCCTTCACCCCCACTACTGAACTGATGTTGATGATGGCGCTGGGCGCGTGCTGTTTCAGGTGGGGAATCGACTCGCGGCACATTAAAAACACGCCGCGCGTGTTGATTGCCATCACCCGGTCCCAATCTGTGGTGGATAGTTCAGCCAGCGGCCCAAACACGCCGATGGCCGCGTTGTTGATGAGTAAATCCAGCCGGCCAAACTTTTGCACCGTGCCTGCTACCAGCGCCTGCACGTCCGCCTCGCGACTTACGTCGGTGGGGAAGACGGCGGCCTGCCCGCCCGCCGCCTCGATTTGCTGCTGCACGGTGACCAGTTCTGATTCAGTGCGGGCGGCCAGTGCCACCCGCGCACCGTGTTCGGCCAGCGTCACGGCGATGGCGCGGCCAATGCCGCGTCCGGCTCCGGTGACAATGGCGGTCTGTCCGTCCAGTGATTTTTCTGTCAAGATTATCTCCTAACCCGGACAAGCCGGAATCAATCGGGAAATGGGGTAGGGAGCAGGAAGTATTGGGCCTACTCCGTACTCCTTACTTCGTACTTCCCGGATGCACATGATTTTCTTGCACAATGTACAAACTTTTTACTGAAAAGCGCCTATTTTGACGGTTTGTAATCCGGGTTGTGCCAAACAATAAAGGCGGCTTTGTTATCGCACACGGGCGCATCTACGTAGTTGTAAATGATGCCGTAAATTTCAAATCCCTGTTTCAACTGAACGCTGACCGTCGGGTCAAACAGCTCGCCGGATTTCACTTTTTCCACATATTCTTCCACCGACATTTTATCCTTCAGCGCGCCGAAACCTTTGAGCATCCCCCCGGCCACCTGCCCCCGCAAATTGAGCCGCCGGATCAAATCGCGGCGGGCGTGGTAGAGCAGCTTGGCTACCCCCCGGCGGCGATATTCCGGCAGCACGCCGATGTCCGCGCCGTAGAGCCAGTCGCCGTTGGGGTTGTGATTGCCCAGCCAGTTGTGGTCTACCGCGTCAATGAAGCGGTGTTCAAAATTATCAAAATCCATGGTGGTGATGAAATCCGTTGAGCAGGCAATGACCTTGCCCGCTTCATTCAGCACCATAAATTGTCCCTCCGGAAAACGCTCAATCTGGGCCGCGTAGTGGGCTGCGGTGATGATTTCATCCTCGGCCAGCGTGGGAAAACAGGCGCGCTGGACGGCTTCCAGTTCGGCGGCTTTGTCAGGCGTGCTGTTGAGCACGGTGAATTTTTCGCTCATTCGGCCTCCATTTCTGCGGCGGTCTGGCGGATGGCAAGCGCCAGCACGTCCAGTCCCTCCTGCAGCACATCTTCCGGAATGGTCAACTGCGGCAGCAGGCGGATGCAGTTGCTGTACAGCCCGGCCCGCAACAGCATCACCCCGCGCGCGGTGGCTTTTTGAATAACGGCCAGCACAAAATCAGGCCACGGCGTTTTGGCCGACGGCTCTTTCACAAATTCCAGCGCCATCATGGCCCCGTGGCCGCGCACGTCGCCCAGCACGGGGAATTCGGCTTGCAGGGGTTCAAAGGTGGCCCGCACCTGCTGTTCAACCCGGCAGGCGGCGGCCAGTGTTTCGGGCCGGTTAATCAGGTCAATGGCGGCCAACGCGGCGGCGCAAGCCAGCGGATTGCCGCCGTAAGTGCTGCCC
>RFJF01000057.1 GCA_003695455.1 Chloroflexota bacterium | reverse complement strand
GGGAATTGTATACTATATGCAACAATACCGTTTGTAACAATAGGATTTACGTTACTATGCCGGAAACATTTCCTCGAATGGCACGTACCGTACCATCTTCCAGCGATCCCGCCCGGCGGCTATTAGCCGCAGTGGTCGTCTGCGCGGTGCGCGATGTGCTAGCCCCGGCCGCAAATGTCTCAATGGATGATAGAATGTCGGCTCACCTGTTTTTGCAACAAAATGTAGATTTGGTAGCCAATTTAGCCGGCGTCAACGCGAATCAGGTGCAAGCCATCCTGGATAGCGTTCCGCCGATGCCGGTGCAACTACCACTGTTCCTGGAGGCATAAATCAGAGTTCTGTCGCCGCATTTGTACTGTTGCCCTTGTCGCTGTTGATAACGTCAATAGCTGCCGCCGGTTGGTTCGCCGGCCAAGCCGCCCGTATTAAAGTTGTCCGTGCCATCGGCAAGGAAACTATTGTTTGCACACAAGGCCAGGTTGCACTGAATCGTGCTCAGCGTGAACATCTTCACCCGCCCGGTGCCACCCCACGCATGATTCAGCAACACAGCGTGTATCTTCCCGCACTCCGGGCAAGCCGCACCAACAAATGTGGAACAGGCTTCGCCAACAATCTCTCAAATTTATCAATCATCAAATGGAGGAATAAAAAATGCAGGCAGGTATCGACATCGGGTACAACGCCGGAAAATTCGTTACCGACAGCCGTCGCGCTTCATTTGCGAGTGTCGTGGGCACTCCAACTCGCCAGCGATTTTCGGTCAACGGCCACCAGAATGAGATTTTACTGACGGTGGCCGGTCAGAGTTGGCTGGTTGGTGACAGTGCGGTTGAAAACAGCCGGTTCCTCAAACGACGCGAGGATCGGCATTGGGTAGATAGTGAAGAATATCTGGTGGTGGCCCTGGCCGGTTTGTCTGAATTGACCACGGCCAACGGCGTTGAGGTTAAGTTGGTGACCGGGCTGCCGGTCAATTATTTTGCCGACAAGTCAACGGTCGAGCAGCGGCTGCGCGGTGAACACCGGGTGCAGCGCGCCGGACGCAATGCCCAGCGATTTTCCATTACCGATATTCGGGTTGTCCCCCAACCGTTCGGGACCTTGTTGAATGAGGCGTTGGACCAGCGGGGCAACCTTGGTCAGCCAGAGCTGGCCGGACGAGTGGGGGTCATTGATATTGGCGGCAAAACCACCAACATTTTGAGCGCCAACAAATTGGCCGAGTTGCCCGGAGAAACGGTCTCGATCAATCTGGGCGGATGGGACATTATCCGCCAGTTACGGGAGCAGTTGGCTGAAGTCGTGCCGGATTTGGAGTTGCGAGATCACGAACTGGCCGCTGTTCTCCGCGAGCGACGAGTACGGGTGGCCGGCGAATGGATTGACCTGCCAAAGATTGATGACATTCTAACTCCAATGGCTGACCAGGTATCGGGGACCATCCAACAGCTATGGGGCAGCGCCCTCCGCCTGGATGTTATCCTGATATCCGGCGGCGGGGCACATCTCATTGGTGACCGGTTGCGGCAGCAGTTCAAACAGGCGCGTGTGGTCAAATCGCCGGTTTATGCCAACGCGCTGGGCTTCTGGAAATTATCACAACGGCTAAGATGAGAGTTGTTATCCCGTTGTCGCTGCATTCTGAAAATGATGCCGATATTCTCGACTGGCTGAGCCAGCAGCCGGAGCGGGAACGCAGCGCCGCCGTCCGTCGGGCTGTTCGGGCTTATCTGGATCAGCAGCGCATCACCCTGGCCGATGTCTACCATGCCATTCTGGAGTTACAGCAACGTACAATTGTGGCCGTTCCGGAGCCACCTGTTGCAACAGAATCACCTGAAGATCGGGAGATCGGCAAAAATCTGGATAAATTGTTGGGATTGTGACTGATGAAATATTCTCTGACCCACACCACCCGCGTGGCGGTGTCGCTGGCCATAAATGTGATGGTTGATGATGACCGGTATGGCAGCCGCCTGATTGAGTTCCCACTGTTTTATCTCACCCGCCTCGCGTTGTGTTTCTGGTCAAGCTATTGCGCTGTTCGGCGGGCAAAGACACAAGGTCAACAATTTTTGGTCGATGCCGCAGCTGCAACATTGTTCACCTGGACAGTACTGATTATCGGCGTTAAATCAATGGCGTTTGGGGCAGGAGTACGATTATGAAGCGGTACATCTTCGGCTGGTTAACCATCATTTTGGCACTGACAGCGCTTGTTTACTGGCGTGAAATCAGCCAATTGATGCTGGTAATTCTATATGTGGCTGTCGCAGCCACCATTCTTGCTGTGGTCACAAGCTTTTTTCTGATGGGATGGTACGGACTGGAACGCGTACGAGTTATCAGGGCTACACGCATTGAGGCCGAAAAACATGCACACGTGCTAACGGTTTCGGGTAATGGTATGACCTGGGTGCGCGATACCAGCCGGCACGCCGTCTGGCATAACCTCACTTTGGAGCAGCGTGTATATGCCAACGGTCACTACGCGCCGCCCACCACCATAGAAGCCCAAGCCTGGTATACCTTGCGCACGCCCCAGTCTGCGCAGGTTTCCACTACCCCGGCGCTGGCCGCGAACACATCAGTGGAGCTGCTGCCTGCACTTGATGCCGTACAGCGCTGCCTGATCGTTGGCGCCAGCAACGCCGGCAAAACCACCCTGCTGCAACATCTTATCACCCGCCGGCTGGCCAGTGGCAAGGTAGTAGTAATTGATCCCCACGCCTACCCCGATAAATGGAGTGGCTGCACGGTCATCGGTGCCGGTCGTGATTATCCGGCCATAGACCGGGCGCTGACTGCTCTGATCCAGCTGATGACCAAGCGGTACGATGAGATTGGACGTGGCCTTGTGGCTGAAGGGGCACACAGCAGTCTGGTCATTATCATTGATGAATGGCGGGCCATTGTTAAAAATCTGGGCAAATCTGCAGGCAAGGCTATTGGCGCCCTGCTGACCGAGTCGCGCAAAGCGGCGTTTTCGGTGTTCATTGCCACGCACTCCGAACGGGTGAAAGCGCTTGGCATCGAGGGCGAAGGCGACCTGCGCGACGGATTTGCCATTGTTCGACTCAGCCTGCTTAACGGCCAGCGACAGGCCACCCTCGACCAGGGGCAGGGAGAGCAGCCAGCCCAACTGCCCGGCCCCTACGTGGAATTGCGGCACCTCGCCGCCCCAGCTGAGGATCTCAACCTGGAACCGCATCCCAACCCCGAGGAAGCTGAAGTCATCCGGTTGTGGCAGGATGGTCAACCGGTTTCCACCATCGCCCAAAAAGTATTCAAACATAAAGGCACACCTCAAAACCAGCGCGTCAAAGATATTCTGCTGCGTTTTGGTTTGAGCCGGTATAAGGTGTAACGCACGGTGGCGCCCTTACACTTTACACTGGCTCACTACACCTTACCTTGTCACACTTGTTTAATGACACATCTGTAATACACAAATTTACGAGGTTACCAGTGCAGCTAACTCACCGACAACAACAACCAACAACAACAAGCCATTGCCGATTTAATTGGTGGTCACGAACCTGAAATCAGCTATGAGCAATTGGACCCCCTGTACCGCAGCCTGTGGGATGATGTTGATGGCTGTGATACGCACGACGCCTACAAAATCTTAACCAGGCTGAAATTGAGCAGCGACCACGACCCCGAGCTACATCGGGCCATTGAGGCCATTCAAGTGATGGAACCGGGCCAGCGCACTCATTACCCAAATCTGGCCGAAATAGGTCCCGGTTTGCCGGCAACAACCTGGTTTTGGACAAATTGGATACCGCGTGGCGCAATCACTATTCTGGCCGGCTGGCCTGGAATTGGAAAAACATATGTTGGTTTACATCTGGCTCACTGTGTCACCTCGCGTACGGCAGCGCCGGATGGCGCGGAGTTAGACCTGCGGTCCGGCATCGCGCTCTACGTAGATGCCGAGGATTTTCTGCCCGACCTGTACTTCCGGGCTCAAACCTGGCAAATGAATCTCAACTCATTTTTTGTGATGCAACGTCCGCCGCGTGATTTACTCGATTTCACCAAACCTGAATATCAGGATGAACTGACAGAAATGTGCTTTTGTCTGCGCCCCGATCTGTTGGTGGTTGACTCGCTGTCAATGATCAACTCACGTGGTGAGAATAGCATCGAGGAAGTTCGCTCAATCCTCGCATTTCTGGCCGACATCGCGCAGCAGTTTGATACCGCGCTGCTATTAATGCACCACCTGCGCAAACCCGGAAAGCGAGTAACCACCCCGGTAACCATGCACGATCTCCGTGGCTCCGGCCACCTGGTGGCAATGGCCCGCAGTACCATCACGCTGGACTTGCTTAAGACCGGCCCTGACGATGATCTCAATGCTCCCCGACGGTTGCAGGTTCAAAAAAAGAACCGGGGCAGGATGCCGGATCCGTTGGCAGTACATTTCACCGATTCCCCGGCCACTCCGGATGTGGCCGAACTGACGTTTGCGCCTGTCAACACTGTGCTGACAGCACCGGCTACAAAAACGGAGGAATGTAGTCACTGGTTACTTAATACATTGACAGCACAGGGGCCGCTGGCCCAAGCCAAATTGCTTCAATTAGGCCAACCGTTGGGCTATAGCCGCATGACCATCCAACGAGCGCGTGAAAAACTGAATGGCCAGGTTATCGACACGCTTGGCGCCTACCAACGTGGCAACCAATGGCGGCTGGCTGATGATGAATCAGATTCCCAACCATAGAGGGCTTGGGAATCACCTATTGGGAATCACATATAATGAAGGAACTTTTCGTTTTGCAGGTAGATTCCCAGATTCCCACATTCCCATCGGTTTTGTCACACCTGTACTTGTGCAAACACGTGGGAATCTGGGAATGTGGGAATCTGAATTCTATAATTATCAAGGAGTGATACAACAATGACAACAGGATTTGAGTGGAAATTTGTTAACGGCCGTTTTGCAGCCGTCTCCCCCGCTGCCAGCAAGGCACAACTGGTAAGCGCCCCCGAAGCCGACCAACCCTACTACCTCTATCTGGGACAGCCTGACAGCGCAGTGCAGATAGAAATTTTTAACACTCATCCTCAATTTGAGGTGGACAACCCGCCGCCCGGCACCGAATTTGTGGCCGAGATGTTTATTTCCAACAGCGGCGTTCACACCATCTATCTGAGTTCTTTTCCCGACCTGCTGCAACTCTTGCACTTGCTGTCCCCACTGGTTACTGCCGAGGCTGCCGGCGCAATTCACAGCACCTTGCCAGACAGGGTTTCCCATGCCCACTGACTTGTATCGCCAACCGCCTGCCGCCCGCCAGATTTTTGTCTCTCGCCCCGAAGCGAGGGTTGACTTGGTGGAACTGGGCCAAACACTGACCTGGCTGGGGCGCACCCGGCGCATCACCGAGCGGGATGAGATGGTGCTGGAAACGCTGCTGACGCTTGGTGTTCTCAGCCTTAATCAACTCCAGCGCTTGTTCTGGCCAAAGGCCAAAGCCGCCACCGCCGCTGACCGGTTGTCGAAACTGCTGGGCTGGCACCTGCTGCGAATGGCCCGCCAGCCGTGGCGCAAATTTCCGGATAATGGCCTCTCGCCCGGCCCGGTCTACGGTGCGGGGCCGGGCGGCTTTCTCTGGTTTGGCAACGAAGAGCCGGAGAGCTACGCTTACCACCTGATTGACCCGGCCTGGGTCTGGCATCACTTGCGGCCGGCCGAACTCTACGTGCGTTTGCACCAGGCGGTGCGAAGTCTGAAAACGCCGTTATCACTGCGCTGGTTCAGTGCGCTGCAAGAACCATGGCTGGCCGGGCTAACACAGATAACGCCGGCGGCGCTGCTGCAGATGGGAAAGATTGTCTGCTGGTTGGAGTTGGACCGGCCTGACTGGGTCAAGCATATTGCCGGTTACGACAAGTTGGTACAGCAGCAGTGGAGTCCCCCATCCAAACTGGAACTGCCAACTGGTCCACAAGGGGTGCTGGTGATCACAGACTCAACTGATCGCATTGCCGAACTGGCCAAGATAGTTGCTCACCGGCGGGCGACAGCGATGTCGTATCTTTTTGTGGCCTGGCCCGATTTACTGGGCTGCTCCAAGCC
>RFJF01000630.1 GCA_003695455.1 Chloroflexota bacterium | reverse complement strand
TTACAGCGGTGCTGGTTTTGGCCGACAGCGGAATGAACAACTTGAAAAAAAGATACTGCCCCCGCGGGTAAATATCGGGGAAATGGGCGTACTGCATATCGTGGATGGTGACCACGCGCGCGCAGCGGCCCAGCGCCGGGGTGGAGTAGCCCGGCCCGTGAATCACGTCCAGCCCCAGCCGGACGGCGTGCAGCGGTAAAATTGTCTGCTCGGCCAGCACGCGCAGGGGTTTGATTTTGGCGCGAAGCGGCACCCTCACCCGCCGGATTTTGGGCGAGAGACCGGCAAATGTGGTGTGATTTTCGGCATTGGTGAACAGGTAAAATTCGTGGTCAGCGCCCACCTCCGGGAACACCCGCAGCAGGTTGCGCAGGTACACCTCGGTGCCGCCGTGCCAGCCGGGCCGGATAAACAGGGCGTTAATTCCGATTTTCATCCAGCGCCTCGCGTAAAATTTCCTCCACCTGCGCAAAGCGGGCCTGCCAGGTGTGCTGTTGGGCCAGCGCAAGCTGTTCGGCCTGCCGGGGGTGGCCGTTGGCAACAATGTCGTCCAGTTCGGCCAGAAAATCCGCCGCGGTGCTGCCAATGCGCACCACCGGCGCAAAGCGGCGCGCCGCAGGAATATCCACCGACACAACCGGTTTGCCGGTAGCCAGATATTCGTACAGTTTGAGCGGGTCGGTGGCGGTGCCCAGTGAATCGGTTTTGAACGGATTCAGGCAGGCGCGGAAAGCCTTGATGTAGCCGGGCAACTGCGCGTACGGCCGCCGCCCCAGCAAATGCACATTCGGCAGCGCCGACAGCGATTCCACGGCGGCGCGGTGGCCCACCGGCCCCACAAACACAAACGACCAGCCGGGCCGCGATTCGGCCAGAAATTGCAGCAGGTCAAAATCCAGCCAGTACTGCACCGAGCCAACAAAACCGATGACCGGCTGCGGAAGGGCGGCGATGTCCGCCGGAATGTCAGTTTCGGGGCGCAGGGTCGCCGCAAAATGCTCAATCTCTGCCGCGTTGGGAACCCAATGCACGCGCCGGGCCAGCGGCTCCCGTTCGGCCAGCAGTTCCGGCCGGGTCACCAGCACCACATCGCTGGCGCGAATGAGCGCCTGCTCGTAATTGCGCATCACGTCCGGCCGCAGCAGCCCCTTGAAGGCGCTCCACTCGTCCACGCAATCGTACACCCGCAGGCGCTCGCCAAATGCGCCGGCCAGTTCAAACGAGTTGAGCGGGTAAATCCACAGCACCGGATTTTCCACGCCCAGCCGGCGCATCTGCCGGCGGATGAAGGGGCGCAGAATCCGGGCGTTGAGCCGGTTGATGGCCGGATACATCAAAAAAAAGGGCAGCAGCAGAGGCGGGCTGACCAAAAACAGGTTCGGCTCGATTTGGCGCGGCGGCTGCAGCCAGCGATAAATACGCCGCCACTGGCTTTTAAAGTAGTTGACATAACCCAGCAAATGAAGCTGGCGTTCCACGTACAGCACGCGGTGGCCCTGCCGGGCCAAATGCTGGAAAAATCGCTGTTTGCGCGTCCACAGGTCGTCCCATTCCTGGGTAGAAATGCAAATAATGTCGAAGTTGGGGTCCATTTTAATCTACGGGGTCAGCAACACGGCCTGCCCGGTGCGCAGTGATTCCAGCGCCTTGACGGCGCACAAGGTGGCCCGGTAGCCGTCCTGCGGGCCGGGGTGGGGCAGCCGGCCTGCCCGCAGCGATTCGGCAAAGTGGCGCAGTTCTGCGGCGTGGCCCTTGTCGGTTTGTTTGAGCGTGATGTTTTCCGCGCCGGGAATGCCGAACATCTCCAGCCGGCGGTAATCGTCCAGCAGCGCCGATTTGCCATCAAACCAGGCTTCGAGCCGTTCCTTGCCCATGCCGGTGTGGCCCACGCAAACGTAGGTCAGCGCGGCGGTTGAGCCGTCGGTAAATTTGAGCGTGACCAGCACGTTGTCGTCACCGATGGTATCGCCGGATGCGCCGGAAATGGCCTGCGCAAAGACGCTTACCGGCTCGGAATCGAGCAGGTAGGCCAGCAAATCAAAAAAGTGGACCCCCTCGCCGATGATGCGGCCGCCGCCCTCGACGGGGTCCACAGCCCAGTGGGTGCGGGGCAGCGCGCCGGCGTTGACCCGGTAGTGGAGCATCGCCGGGCCGGTGCGCTGTTGCAGCGCGTCTTTCAGCGGCGTCACCAGCGGCGAGAAGCGACGGTTGAAACCGACCATCAGTGAAACATTGGCCGACTGCACGGCCTGCATGACCGCCGCGCACTCATCGAGCGTCATGCCCATCGGTTTTTCCACAAAAATATGCTTGCCCGCCCGCGCCGCGGCGATGGCCTGTTCGGCGTGCAGGTTGTGCCGGGTGGCAATGAATACGGCGTTCACCTCGCCGTCAGCCAGCGCGTCCGGCAGGCTGGTGGTGGCGTAGGCCGCTTTGGTGTGGCGGGCAATCTGCTGGGCTGTCAGTCCGGTGCGGCTGACAATGGCCCGCACCGCCAGCCCCTCGGTTTTTTCAATGTTGGGCAGATGAACCGCCTGCGTGAATCCGCCCGGCCCCACCAGCGCCAGATTGATGGTTCCGGCGGCTACCGGCGCGGCCTGCGACGGCATCCACTGCACGGTCGCCGCGGCTGCGGCCGAATTGCCGGTGGGATAGCGCAGCAGGGTAGCCACGCCCGGCCCGCCGGTCAGGCTGGCGTAGGCGGCGGGGGCGTCGTCCACATCAAAAATGTTGGAAATCAGCGGCTCAATCTGAATTTTCTGCTCGCCAACCTGGCGTAAAAATTCGGACATATTCCGATTTTCCGTCCAGCGCACGTACCCGATGGGATAATCCAGTCCCTGTTCCTCGTAGGTGGGGTCGTAGCG
>RFJF01000056.1 GCA_003695455.1 Chloroflexota bacterium | reverse complement strand
TTATTTTATTGTGATGCTTCCCTGGCTGTTGATTCTGGCCGCCGCGGGCGCAGAACGGGCCGGCGCGTGGCTTCGGGACAGGGGGGCAGAGGAGCAGGGGAGCAAGGGAGCAGGGGAGCAGCTTCGGTCAAACCTTGCGTTTCACACGTTGCCGTTTCTGCTGCTGTTCGGGCTGACTGTCATCCCCCTGCCGGGCCAATACAGCGACTCCGCGGCCAAAGAGGCGTGGCGGCAGAGCGTGGCCCAACTGGCCCGGCTGGCCGGCCCGCAGGATGCCATTCTGATTCACCCGGACTGGGTGCGCTACCCGTTCCAGTTTTATTTTAACGGGCCGGGGCAAACCTACGCCGCTTTCAGCGCCGTCACTGAGCAGACCGAACTGGACGGCCCGCTGCAGGGCGTGGTCGCCAATCATCCGCTGGTCTGGCTGGTGCAATCACACGTGGAAGCGCCGGACCCGGAACGCCGCGTGGAGCAGTGGTTTGCCGCCCGCTACCCGCTGGTCACCGAGCTGTACCCGCCCGGCATCAGCCTGAAGGGATACGCGCCCGGCTACCGCCTGCCCACCCTGCCGCCGGAGGCCACGCCCGCCGATATCCAGTTTGACAACGGGATGCGACTGGCCGGCTTTCAGACGGAGACCCGCGCCCGCGCCGCCGATTCGCTGTTTCACCCGCCGTCGGGCTGGCTGCACGTTACGCTCTACTGGCAGGCTGCCCGCCCCATTGAGGCCGGCGCTGCGCCGGTGGTGACTCTGGTGGGGCCGGAAGGCATTTGGGGCGCCGGCCTTGAGCGCCCCGGCGACGCGCTCGCATTTTACCCGCCCTCGCAGTGGACGCCGGGCGGCGAGATTGTGCGGCAGGATGTGGATGTCAATTTGAACCCCGCCACCCCGCCGGGAACGTACACCCTGCAAGTGGGGCTGGCCGGGCAGGATAGCGCGTTCCCGCTGGCCCCGGTTGAAATCATCCGCTGACTGCGCGTTTGTCATTTGTCACTCGTCGCTTGTCACTCGTCGCTCCCCAACTCCTGACTCCTGTTTTAAGGTTTGACGCTGTTTGCCCTTTGTGGTACATTGGCGGAGTTTAATTTGCGCAACCACTGCGCCCCATCAGGAAAATTATGCAACGACACGTTATTTTAGTATTCATCGCCGCGCTGGCAGGCTGGCTGCTGGCCGCCTGTGCCGGCGGCGCGCTGCTCACCGACGTATCGGTCACGCCGCAAACCATCACCCCCAACGCAGACGGCATTGAGGACGTGACCCGCATCAGCTATCATTTAAACGATTCGGCGGACCTGTCCATTTACATTGAGGATACCGCCGGCAACCGCCACTACTTCCGAGACAACCGCCGCCGTTCTGCCGGCGATTACGGCGTGGATTTCAGCGGCGTGGTCAACGGGGCCATGCTCCCGGACGGCGATTACACCTGGGTGGTTGAGGCGGTGGATGACTCTGGCAACACCGCCCGCCAAAGCGGCCCGCTGAGCATTCGGCAGGCCGACACCACCCGCCCGGAGTTGCAGGGTTTCAGCGTGTACCCCAAAACCTTCACCCCCAACCAGGACGGCATTAACGACCGGGTAGACATCAACTACTACCTGACCAAAGAGGCCGATGTGCTGGTTTACCTGATTGCCCCGGACGGCGAAACCCGCTACCCCATTGCCGAAGTGGAACGCGACATCAAACCCGGCGAACCGGGTTTTCACACCTACGATTACGAAGGCGGCGTAGATTTGGGCGCCGAGCCGCCGCCGGACGGCCGGTACACCGTATTTGCCGAGGCCGTGGACCGGGTGGGCAACCGCACCGTGGTCACAGACACGCTGACCATTCAAGAAGGCGGCGTACCCCGCGCCGACATCGTATCGGCCAGTGTGGATTTTTACAACCCCCTCACCGGCGACACGGTCGTTCCGCTGGGGCAAACGCTGGCCTTCACCCTGACCGTGGAAAACTTTGGCAGCGTCCCCATTCGCACCAACGGCCCGCCATCCGGCACGGCCTACCGCAGCGATGAGAATTTCAACACCAAAGGCGCGTTCCAATCATCCGGCACGTGGCGGGTAGGCATTGATTACGAAGGCAACCCCAGCTACGCCTACCCCTACCGCTGGTCGCTGGGCAGTCTGGATGTGCTGGAAAAGCGGGTCATCAACGGCAATGACGAGTATTTTCTGATGCCCGGCCAGCGGGCCATTGTCACTGGAACCATCCAGATTTTGGACGTGCCCGCCGACAAGGACACCGTCAATTTCTGGGCCGGCCTCATCCACGAGGACGTGCGGATTGACGCCTTTAACGACCACGTTGACCCCACGCCCATCATCATTGGATTTTGATTGGTCATTCGTCACTTGTCACTTGTCACTGGTCATTGGTTATTCGTCATTCGCTATTCGTCATTCGTAATTCGCTAGTCGTCATTCATCGTTGGTATCCGTGAAACTTGCCATCATCATTGTTAGCTGGAATGTAAAAGATTTGCTGGCCGACTGTCTGCGCAGCGTGCAGGCCGACCTGTCCGGCGGCTGGCTGTCTGCCGACATCTGGGTGGTGGATAACGCCTCCGGCGACGGCTCGGTAGAGATGCTGCGCCGCGATTTTCCGGCGGTGCGGCTGATTGCCAGTCCAACAAATCTGGGCTTTGCCGGCGGCAACAACGCCGCCCTGCGGGCCATCGGCTTTGGAGATGCCGGCAAACCGGCGGAGGAACTGCCGGACGCGGTACTACTGCTCAACCCCGATACGGTGGTGCATCCCGGCGCGCTGATTTCGCTGGCAGAATTTTTGGCCCACACCCCGCAGGCCGGCATTGCCGGAGCGCGGCTGCTGTTCGGCGACGGTTCGTTCCAGCACAGCGCGTTTGATTTTCCGGGGTTGTGGCAATTGGCCTTTGATTTGCTGCCCATGCCGGGCCGGCTGGTGGAATCCGGGTTGAACGGGCGCTACTTCCCCAGCCAGTACAACGGCGGCAAACCATTTGAGATTGGGCATCCGCTGGGGGCGGCCATGTGCGTGCGCCGCGAGGCCATTTTGCAGGCGGGCCTGCTGGATGAGCGGTACCACATGTACGTAGAAGAAGTAGACTGGAGCAAGCGGATTACCGCCGCCGGCTGGCGGGCGTTCTGCGTGCCATCGGCGGTGATTACCCACCTGGGCGGGCAAAGCACCGGCCAAATTAAAACCGAAAGTTTTATCAATTTGTGGCGCAGCCGCGCCCGGTTTTACCGCAAATTTTACGGCCCGGCCCGGCTGTGGGCAGCGCGCAACATTGTGGCGATTGGCATGCGGCGCAAAGCCAACGCCGACCGGCAGGCCGCCGCGCGGGGAGAGCTTTCGGCGGGCGCGCTGGCAGAACGACTGGAGGCGTACCGGCGCGTGACCCACATCTGGCAGAAAGATGGGCAGAAAGAGCAACCGTGACCAAAATTATTGCCGCTATTCTCACCAAAAATGAAAACAAGCACGTGGCCGAGTGCATCAAAAGTGTGCAGTGGGCCGACGCCGTGATTCTGGAAGATTCCTTCAGCACAGACGGCACGGTAGAAACCGCCCGCGAGCTGGGCGCGGTGGTGTATCAAAATAAATTTGTAAATTTTGCCGTAGCCCGCAACAACGCCCTCAAAAATGCGCAACAGATGGATGCCGAGTGGATTTTTTTCATTGACGCCGACGAACGGGCCACCCCGGCGCTGGCAGAAGAAATCCGGCAGGTGATTGCCGCTAACGAAAAACCGGGCTGGTGGGTTCCCCGGTACAACGTGATGTGGGGCCATACAATGAAGGGCGGCGGCTGGTACCCGGACCACCAGTTGCGGCTGATGAAAATTGAGGCCGCCCGCTACAACCCGGAACGGGAAGTCCACGAGATTGTTATGCTGGACGGCCAGGCCGGCTACCTGCGGGAGCACCTGATTCATTACAATTACGAATCGCTGGCGCAGTTCCGTTTCAAGCAAAACCGGTACATTGATTTTGAGGCCAAAATCCTCAAAGACAAGGGCATCCGGGCCAAACCGTGGACGTACATCACCATGCCCCTGCGCGAATTCAAACGGCGATACATCTCGCTGGGAGGGTACAAAGATGGCTGGGTGGGCTTGCAGGTGTGCGGTCTGATGGGCTGGTACATGTTCCTCACTTACGTCCGGCTGCGCCGGCTGTACAAGTTTGACCCCTTCCCCAAACCTTAAAATTGTTATCTACCCCTCAACTATGGCATATTTTTGCCGAATATAACTGGAACTGTTGCCAACTGCAATTTATTGTCTGGCTGGTTTTCAGTTTTTAAACGCCTTTGCAGATACAAATTAATATCCAAAAAATATTGGTAATTGCTCAGCAGGTGTGCCAAGCCGAGGCCGCAGGCTGAAGAATCTCTCTGCGATACAACATCACTTTGCTTTCACGGCGTTTCATAGAGATTCTTCGCTCGTTCCTCACTCAGAGAATGACACCCAGTGACTAGATACGAAGGATTAATTGGAGTGCACAATTTGAGAAACGTTCAGAATACACCCAAAGAAGATGGACAAGGGTTGGTTGAGTATGCGCTGATTCTGACACTGGTTGGCACGGTAGTTATTGCTATCTTGTTGTTGCTGGGGCCAACGGTTGGAAATGTATTCAGCAATGTAACCACAAATCTGAAACACACTTCAGCGCCATCCAGTGGAGGGAACGGGCCAACTAACACATTTGGCGTATCCTCGCTGAATATTAATGAGTTTGAAAGCGAGTCCCACGAATCAAAGGCCAAATGGACGGCGAGCTGCTCTTCCGGGCCGGTTTGCACCGTATCGGTACAATGCGTATTCAGAAACGGTGGCACCATCAAAGGCATTGTAAACAGCACAACATCTAATCCCAGCCACAAAACAAAATGCGAGATCAGTTCCGGCGGCGTAACCAAAGTTATCATCACGGTCACCAACGCCGCATCGGCCGGATATACCTGGGACGGTGTAACACCCAGCGCAACAGCTCCGTAATTGCCAGGGAGCAGAAACAATTCAACGGCCAACAACTAAACGTAACATTTTTAAGTCAACATTTTTTAATTGTTGGCTCTTTTTTTTGCGGGGATGCAGTTTTGAATTTAGGCTCCCACTATCAAAACAAAAAAACGTGAAGGCCAAGAAGGCCCTCACGTTGCAAATTGTGGAGGAATCCAGCTCTATATTTTTTAAATAACGTAGTTATGCCCCTTGTAGGCAAATACAAGACTCACCGCCACGGCCTTATTTGAAAGGCATTAAATTCAGCTTACGCCAGTTCGGGGTCCAGCAACCCGTAGTTGTTGTCAGAACGGGTGTAAACCACATTGATGCGGTTGCTTTCAACATTAAAGAATACAAAAAAGCTGTGCCCCAACAGTTCCATTTGTTCCACGGCTTCTTCCTCGGTCATGGGGTTCATCAGGAATTTTTTAACGCGCACAATTTTGCGCTCCTGTTCCTCGGCAATGGCCGCCAGTGTTTCAGAATCGAGGGCGGGCAGTAAATCTTCCTGTTGAATTTGTTGCTGGGCCTTGTTGGTTTGGCCCTTCCAGCGGTCTTGTCGTTTGCCCTTGTAGCGCACAATCTGGCGATGAATTTTGTCAACTACGGAATCAATGGAGGCATAAATGGCCTCCGAGCGGTCCTCGGCGCGGAGGATGGTGCCGTTGGTGCGCAGGGTAAGCTGCACCACGTTGCGGTCTTTTATGCTTTTGGTTTTTTCCTGGGTAATTTCTACCCGGGCTTCACTAATGTCCGGAAGGTATCGATCCAGCTTGCCGACTTTCTTTTCAACGTAATCTCTGATTCTATCGGAAATTACAAAATTCTTGCCTTTTAGTACGAGCTGCATTTTTCTTTCCTTTCTGGGACAATTTGGATTTATTGAGCTTTGGCCAGCGTTAGCCCCCACACCTGAGCCGCTTTGCCCTGCAACTTCAGGGCGGCAGCGCAGGCATCTAACGTTGAGCCGGTTGTGCACACATCATCAACAACCAACACCCGCAGATTTTGCAACCGATTGTCTTTACAGGCAAATGCGTTCACCACATTGGTGCGCCGTTCTTCTGCGCCAAGCGTCATTTGTGAGCGGGTTTTCCGGCTTCGATACAAACTTTTGGTATTGGCGGGTATCTGCAAGTATTTTGCCAACCAAGACACCAATATTTCGCTCTGATTATAGCCCCGCTCCCGCAAGCGGGATGAATGGAGCGGCACAGGGGCAACTACATCAACTTTAAGGTTGTAGTGGTGAACGGTGTTGGCTAAAATTTGGGCCAGCGGTTCCGCCACTGCCCGGTGATTCTGATATTTTAGCTGGTGAATTGCCTCACGCATGGGGTTGTTTTCAAACCAGGCGGCGGTTCTGATACCATCAATATGTTTTAGCGGGTTATTTTTACATTGCCGGCAGAACGTTGAGCCATTTTCTGCTGGCGTGCCACAGTGGTGGCAGACAGCGGTTGTGATGAAATCAATTTGACGCACACAACTGTCGCACAACCAACTGCCATCGGCCTGGCAATTCAGGCAGCGCGGAGGAAGAAAAAAATTGAGTAGCGTTTGACCGGTTTTTTCTAACCAGAGTCCTGGCACTGATTATCACACCCTTGTGATGTTGTTGCAGTTACGGTAGGCTGGCAGGATATATTTACATTACCCGATAGCTGAAAATTAGTCAATACTCAAATTTTAGCTGATCACCAATTTGGGTAGATGTTTGGGCAATGGTTCCCACAGGCATTTCAAGCACATAGTGACAGCGGGTCACCAACGGGCCAAGCCGGTAGGGAACCATATTTTCGGTGGCACGGATTACCTGTAACCGGTTGTCTACATACAGCACATCAATTGGGAAACCCATGAACAGTGTGTGGATACTTTTTTCTCCCACCAGCACCAGACCTTCGCCGGATTGCAGCGGCGCTGACCCAAGCAAACCGCGGAGCCGCAACCAGAAGTTGTCTGCCAAACGGCCGTGCAGAATAAGCGGCACGTCTCGCGTCAGGTTAAAAACGCGCACAGCAATGCTCGCCGCAATTAATAAATCAGGCCGGGTGTTTCCATAATAATCAGCGCTGCCGGGCCAAGCAGAATAATGAACAGGGCCGGAAAAATTAGAAATACCATTGGGAACAGCATTTTAATTGGCGCTTTGTTAGCCATTTCTTCGGCGCGCTGGCGGCGTTTGGTGCGCATTTGCTCAGATTGAACCCGGAGAATTTTGGCAATGCTCACACCTAGTTGTTCGGCCTGAATAATAGCTGCCACAAACGTGGTAACGTCTGGCACCTCCATACTTTTATCCATATTTTTCAGGGCTTCGCGGCGCGCCACACCAAGCCGCATTTCCTGGGTAACTTTGGCAAATGCTTTGCTCAGTTCATTATCCCATTTTTCGGCCACTTTTTGAATGGCTCCGTCAAAGCCTAAACCAGCTTCTACAGTAATTGTAAGCAAGTCAAGCGCGTCGGGCAGGGTTTTTACAATTTCAGTTTGCCGGTTTCTGATTTTGGACCGTAACCACAACAGCGGCACCAAAAAGCCAATTAATGCCGCCGGCGCGGCAGCCAACAGCCCCGTGGCAAATCCGCGCGAGATAGTAACGGCCAGAAAGATGAACGCTCCCAGCAACAGCGCAATAAATACACGCAACCCCAAAAATTCAGTGGCGCCCCAGTTGTAGGGTTTGCCGGCCAGTTCCAGTTGGTGTTCGGCGTTGGCTCTGGATTTGCTGGGCGAAAGCCGGCTCACTGCTTTTGAAAGATTAACCAGCATCGGGCGAATGATGCGCTGGCTGAAGGGTTGTGACAGTTCAATTTCTTCCAGGGTTAGCGGCGCGCCGGAACGGCTGGCGTACTCCTCCAGCCGGCTTTGGATATCACCGGATTGGGTAGAAACGTTGAGACCGTACCGGATGAGCAAAATCATCCCAACAATTCCAACCAGTACAATGACGGCGCCGGTAATTATCAATGATGTTGGCATAGTCACGCTCCTGGGTTATTACAAAACAAACCTGCAACCTGGTTAGACATCAATATCAATAATTTTTTGAATGGCAAAGAAGCCAACAATAATACCAAACAGACCCACCCCCACCATAATCCAGCCGCAGGGTTGCGAGCAGATTTCGGCGGGCACTTCTCTGGCGCTGCAACTGAAAATCATACGGCCAATGTATTTTTGGTTCATGGCGTAGAGCAGCAACCCCATAATGATAGGCAGCGCAGAAATTACGTACCCGGAAAGCTGCCCCTGCGCCGTAAGCACCTGAATTTCGCCTTTAATCCGAACCCGCTCTCTGATAACGTAGCCAATAATTTCAAGAATCTCGGCCAGGTTACCACCAACCTCTTGCTGCACACCAATGGCAGTTACCATCAAATCCAGGTCATCGCTGGGAACGCGCCGCAACAGGTTGTTAAAGGCGCGTTCGTGGTCAATGCCCAACCCAATTTCACGCACCACGCGCCGGAACTCGTCCGACATAGGGGGCGGCATCTCGCGCGCTACGGCATCCATGGCTTGCAGCAGAGAATATCCGGCCCGCAGGCCGTTGGCCATCAAGGTAATGCCATCACCAAGCTGGTCATTAAATTGTTTCAATCGCCGGCGCTGGCGGAATTTTACAAATATTTTGGGCAAAAAATAACCGCCGATAAACCCAACCAGGGGCATTATGTAACCGCCGTAAATCAACCAGGCCAGGCCGGCCACCACAATCATAGAAATTACAATCAGCGACCAGTATTCTGCAACCGTAATTTTGAGGTCGGCCCGCGCCAACTCTGTGGCAATATTCTTGCCCAGGCCTCGCTCTTCGATGACTTGTTCAAGTTTTTGGGTGAGTACAGAATCAGAGCTGGTGGAGGCGCTTGGCGCTTCTTCGTCTTCAAGCGTATCGTCAATAATACCCACGCCGCCCACAAATTGGCCCAACCGTTCCTGGGTGGCGGTATCGCCGCGCCTTGAAACAACCACCGCAGCAACCAGTGTTCCTACTGTCAGCAGAAAAAGTATAATAACAATTGCGGTTAACATCGAACAACCTCCTTGGGCAATGCCGGCACAAATTTACCGCTGATTGTGCAACATGCCAGGTTAAAAGCGGGTTGATGCGCCAAAAATGTTGGGGGGCAAACTGACTCCGGCCGCTTCAATGCGATCATAAAATTTGGGGCGAATACCGGTCGGTTTCAGACGCCCGATAATTCTGCCGTTTTCCATACCCTGTTGTTCAAAGGCAAATATGTCTGACATCACAATCACATCACCTTCCATGCCCTGCACTTCTGTAACGCTGATAATTTTGCGGCTACCATCGCGCATACGGGCCTGCTGAACAATCACGTCAACGGCAGAAGCAATTTGTTCGCGGATGGCCCGCACCGGCAAATCCATACCGGCCATCAGGCACATGGTTTCCAAACGAGACAGCATGTCTCGCGGGCTGTTGGCGTGGGCGGTGGTCATGCTGCCATCGTGGCCGGTATTCATGGCCTGGAGCATGTCCAGCGTTTCGCCGCCGCGACACTCGCCCACTACAATCCGGTCGGGGCGCATCCGGAGGGTGTTGATGACCAAATCACGGATGGTAACTTCACCTTTGCCTTCAATGTTGGGCGGCCGTGATTCAAGGGTGACAACGTGTTCCTGCCGGAGCTGAAGTTCGGCGGCGTTTTCAACGGTGATAATGCGCTCGTCATTGGGGATGAATGACGACAGCACGTTGAGCAGGGTGGTTTTACCACTGCCGGTACCCCCGGATACCACTGTGTTTAACCGGGCAATTACCGCAGCCCGCAAAAATTCGGCCACTTCATTGGACATTGAGCCAAACCGTACCAGGTCGTCAATGGTGAGGGGGTCTTTTTCAAATTTGCGGATGGTCAGCGTGGGGCCGTTCAGGGCCAGTGGTGGCACAATGGCATTAACACGAGAGCCATCGGGCAGACGGGCATCCACATACGGCGAACTTTCGTCAATGCGCCGGCCCAACGGCGACACAATCCGGTCAATCACGCGCATCACGTGTTCGTTGTTTTCAAAAGTGATGTTGGTCAGCGACAGTTTGCCTTTGCGTTCAACAAATACCTTTTCTGGGCCGTTGACCATGATTTCGCTGACGGCCTCATCAGAGAGCAGTACCTCAAGCGGCCCAAAACCCAGAATTTCGGCCACAATGCCTTCAAACAGGCGTTCCCGTTCGGCGCGGCTCAAAATAATGTTCTCTTGCGTCAGAATCTGGTCGTACATGTCCTGGATGGTACGCCGAACTTCGTCGGTTCGGGAAACGTCCATGGCCGGGTCCAGTTCCGCTACCAGTTTATCCTGAATGCGCTCTTTCAATTCCTTAAAAGCGTCTCGCTGGGCGCTTGGGCCGGGGGCGCGACGGATAGGTTTGTCCGGAAAACTTTTGCGCAACGGGCCGCTGCCGGGGGTTTTGCCACTGGCTACGTTTGCTTGTCCATCCTTGATACGTTTTAGTAATGACATATTAACTACTCCCTAAACATTGCCTTGATGTGGATATCGAAACTTTGAGTTTTCTGTTTTACAAAAGGTGGGATGGCTCTTGAACCAGCGTTCGGCGGAACGTGAGGAACCACAGTTTTTTGAAACCGATTCACAGTAAGCATTGCCAAAAAGCCTCACCACAACGTAATTTCCCGTCAGGTTCGCCAATGTTTGAGCCACCAGTGAATGGTTTAACAACAATTGCCTTAATCGTCTGATTGTGAATGTAAAAGCTCAAGCAGGCGAGTACCGAGCTGAATTGTAGCCTGTGTCAGCAACCCGGATTTGTTTCCGAGTACGTACGGGACCCCCTGATTGACCGCCGTGGTCACGGCGCGTTCATCAAGCGGCAGCTGGGCCTGAATGGGATATTTGATATTTGCTTCAATATCTTCAGCGCGAATGTTTATCCGCCGGTCGGCTTTGTTGAGGATGAACATGATTCTTTCGCGCTCGTATTCCAACGCCTCGGTCACTTCAAAGAAGAGCTTGGCATCTTTGATGGCCGGAATTTCGGGCGTTGTTACAACTATTATTTTATCAGATAGGTCAAGAACATTCAAGACAATGTCGTCAAGTACCGAGCCGGTATCTACAATGACCACATCAAACATCATTTTCAGCCGTTCAATAACGTCTGTCAGCAAGGCGGGGGTTACGGTATCGGCCACTTCCGGGCGAGGGGGGGCCAGGAGGGCTTTGATGCCGGAATTGTGCGGCAGGAATACATCGGCAATGAGTTCATCATCCAGTTCATCGGCGTTTGAGGCCAAATCGGCAATGGTGCGGCTGGCGTACAGGTTAAGCAGCACGCCCACATCGCCAAATTGCAGGCTGGTGTCAACAACGGCAACTTTTATGGCCTCGTTTTGTTGCAGGGCAATGGCAAGGTTTACGGCAATGGTACTGCACCCTACCCCGCCTTTGGCGCTGAAAACACTGACCACATGCCCTGAGGTGCGCACCAGCGGTTCAGACGTGGCTGCAGCCCCGGCCGGCGCCTGTGTAACCGGCATGGCACGCCGGCGGCTGGCTCCCAACTGGTACACCCGCCGAATGCTCTGCACCAGTTCATCGCTGGTAAAGGGTTTGATTAAAAACTCACGGGCGCCGGCCAGCATTGAACGGCGCAGGTAATCCGCTTCGCCCTGCACAGACATCATGATGATTTGGGTAAACGGCACCTGCTGGCTAATGCGTTCGCTGGCGGTAATGCCGTCTACGCCCGGCATGTTGATGTCCATGAGCACAATATCGGGCTGAAGCTCAATGGCCATCTGAATGCCTTCTTCGCCATCAGTAGCCGCGCCAATCACTTCAATATCAGATTCAAAAAACAGCAACTTGCGCAGGTTTTCTCGTGTTTCCGGAATATCATCAACCAGCAGCAGACGGATTGTTTTTTGTTCAGCATCATCTGAAATTGGCGCTACGGATCCTGACATGTTTTTATTCCTGATGTTTAGATTTGGGTTAATAACAACGGTTTAATTTAAAGAATAAACATATGTTACCTCCTAAAAAACAGGAGGTAACATATGTTTCCGGGAAAGGAGAATATCATTCTGAAAATAAGTTTCTTCCGGCTAAAACGGCCACCGGGAAACAGGCGCTACTGCTGCGAATTATCCTGCACCGACTGAACTTCTTCAACAACCCGCAGGTTTTCAAATTGCTGCCGAAGTTCTTCAACCGACGGCGCCATTACAAATTCAATTTTGGGCGGCACCGCAATGTTAAAGCGGGTCAGCATATATTGCAGCGTCACAGCTTCGGTCAGGTGGTCGGCCTGGTCTTCACCGGCGGCGCGCAGGGCCATTTCGCTGTAAATGCCGCTTTGCCGCAGCCACAACATAACCAGCGCGTCTTGCGGCGTTACGGCCAACGTCACCACATTGGGCAGCGGCGGCGGCGGTGGCGGGCTGCCGTCATCGGGCGGCGGCGGCGTGGGTTCTTCAATCCAGGGGCCAACCCGCAAAACTTTTGCCGATTGCACGGTCAACTGGGCCACACGCCGGGGGATTTGTGATGAACTGGCGTTGACAATTGAGGCCACATCACCGGCGCCCAGTTCAAACCGGCCTTCGTCAATGGGCGCGCTTAATTCGATGCCGGTTTGCACCCCGGATTCGCTATCGAACGTTGGGAAGAAGAAGCGGGTTTTGTTGGGCAACGGCGATTGGAACTCTTCGTCAACATCAATGAAGTTGGATGTAACCAGCAAATCCACAAAGTCGCCGGGTTGAATTGCGTAGGCAATGCTGGTTTGGCGGGTCATGGGGTAGGCCACGGCCACCCGCCCCGGCGGCACGTTGAGCGAGGCTTCGCCGGAGACGCCTTTATCAACCAGCATACTGCGCACCAAAACCTGCCCCTGCACAATTTCTGTTTTGGCAACCTTGCCAATGGTTTCTGCCTCATCGGCAATGATGTCCGGGGGCACGTTGTTGGCCGGCCAGTCTCGCCGCCCAATTGAGCCGGCTACAAATTCTGAGCCGCGGGCAATGGGCTGCAAGGCCACAATAACCTGGGTGGTGGGAATAACGGCTTCTGTTTCTTCCTGTACAATTTGGGGCGTTGGCGCGGGTTCTGCCCCACCGGGCAATAGACCTCCTCCACTGAACACGAGGACGGCAACGGCGGCTAATGTTGCCAGACCAAGAATAATGCCGAGAATTATCAGCAGTCGGCCACGTTGCATGTTAATACTCCTTTCCGCATGGCGGCGAAAAGGACGCTAGCATGTGCATGATACCAAAGTAGGCCAAAAAGTCAAGGCATATCCTTTCAATTTGACATAAATTTAAGGGTGCCGGATGGGAACGAGTCCGGCCGCCGATTTCGGCCCGTTGTCAAAAAACAAGGAGTCCAAACCTGTGGATTTGGACTCCGGTTTGTTTTGGTAACGAGCTTTGCCGCGGGGCGTTCCGGCCCGGAACCTGCGCCTTGCAGCCGGAGTGCGGCCAATTATTGCACCAGCCGGATGTACACGTTGGCCAGAATCTGGTCAAAAATAACATTCAACTGTTGCGCCGAAGGCGCAAAGTAGTATTCGCCTCTGGTTTTATCGGCCACGGCGCCCAGCAGGTTGGCGTCTGCCCCGGCCCCCAGGCCGATGGTGTAAACAATCACTCCGTTGTCGGCGGCAATATCGGCGTAGTACATAATGCATTCGTACTTGTCATCCCCCATGGGGAAGCTTTCGTACGGCATGGGGTTTGAGGCCCCCCAGGCCCGGCAATCGGAGTTGTCGCCGGGGGTGCCGTTGGTGGGTGCGCCGTCGGTAAGCAGTACAATCACTGCGGTGGCTGCCGCGCCGCGCCCGCAGTGCCCGGAGGGGTTGTAGTTACGGTTGGGCGTGGGCTGGTCTGTGCCGCCGCTGCCGTTGGCCTGCCGGATTTGCCACATTTGGGTACTGCTTTTCCAGTACCATTCGCAGTTATTGGCCTGGGTGCCGTCGTTGTCTGTGGTAATGCCCAGCATGTGCAGGCCGCGCCGCAGGCCGTCGGCAATGTCTGTGCCGCCGCCGGGCGGGTAGGCGTTTTCAATGCCTTTAAAGACTACGGTGTAGCTGATGGGCACGGTTCCCGGCGCAGTTTTAACAGGGTCTGCACATTCGTACTCATCGTAGTTGGGGTAGCCGTCGGCGGGGTTAAAGGGGTACACGCCGTTCTGTGTTGCCGGAGCGTTGGGGGCGCTTGCCCGGTTGCGGCTGGCCCGCAAACATTCCAGTTGGGCCACCTGCCCGGCATCGTTATCAAAATCAACAAAACCGGCCTGGTCAAGGTTGGGGTCCAGCCGGGCCACAAAGTTGCGCATGGCCTGCTGCGCGCCGCGCATGGGGTTCATGGCATTAAACAGGCTGTCATTTATGTTATCGGTTGGGCCAAGCAGATTAGTGTAGGTGCAATCTGTGGGCACCACATTCAGCCCAAAAATGGGGTTGCAGGGATCGGCGGCCAACCGCTGGGCGGTGCCGTTGGTTGCCGGGTCATCGGTGAGGTTGTTGGGGTTGAAGATATTGGAACGGGCAGTAATGATGATGCGGTCCAGGGCGTAGCCGCCGCTGCCGGCCCAGATTTTGAGCGTGTATTTGCGGCCTGGCGTGAGCACCAGCCCGCAGGTGTTTACGCTGAACCAGCGCCAGTGGCGGTCCGGGCGCGGATTCCAGTGGTCATTTTCGGCGCCACCGGTGGCCTGCAACACGGCGGTGCTGCCGGCCGGCCCCGGATAGACGTTGTTGCCGGTGGCGGGGTCGTAAATGGCCCAGAAAAATTCATTGTCCGGCGGATTGTTGTTATTGCCGTTGTAATATTGGCCCTTAAAGTGAACGTAGGTTTTGCTGCCCCAGGTGGGCACAAAATCGTACTCCAGCCGGGGCGAGATATTATTTTCGGCGTCGGTTTGGGTGTAGTGGCGGCCAAAGGGCTGTACTTTGCCGTCGCTGTTTTCTGTCATGGGGTGGTGGCGCACCAACCCGTTCAGGCGGGTGCCGCTGGTGCCTTCGTAACCGTAGCCGTCAATGGCCAGCGCCTGACCGTTATCTGACGTGCCGGTGCCGCCGCCGCAGCAGCCATCGCTTGAAGTACTGCGCTGGATGGCCCAGTAGCCGCTGCCGTTGGGGCGCTGGCCGGGGTCCCAGGTGGAACTGTTATCGGCATAAAATTCAGCTTCAAGAATAATGTAATCGTTGCCGGGGTCCGGGTCCGGGGTGCCGGGGGTGGGCGGCCAAACGCCGGCGTCGCCGTCATCGCCGGCAATCATGTTAGCCATGCGGGTTTGGCGTTGGGTTTGCGGGCCGGAGCGGGCCGGGTAGGGGAAGGGGAAGGCTCGCCCGTTTTTGGGGTAGGGCAGGTATTTTTGTTTGGATGTACACTCTGAACTGGGGATGAGGCTGGAATCTCCGCAGCGTTCCCAGCAGCCGTAGCAGATGGTATCGTACTCCATTGAGCCGGTGCTGTCCAGCACCAGGGCCACATCCAGGTTAGAGGCGTTTTCGGCCACAGAGTCATCTACCACCGGCACGCGGGTAAAGCCAAAGAACTGCATAAAATTCATCCGCACCGGCACCTGACCGGTGATTTTAATTTTGTTGGCGCTGCCAAAATCGGCGGCGCCGGCGCCAATCTGCTCGCCGCCGTCACACAGGCCGGTGGGGTCATTTCGGCTTTGAAACGAGCGGGTATCAATGAAAAAGCTGGGGGTATCGGCGGGGTCACCGTTGACAATGTAGGGGTAAAACAGGTCAGTGGTGGGGGTCAGGGTATCGGTAGCCTGAGGCAACAGGGTATTGATGTCGCCCAGGGCCAGGTTAATCAGGTCGGTGGTGGAGCCATCGCTGCCGGGTGTGCCATAGTTGGCTGCGCCGGCCAGGTACTGGTCGTTCACATCCTGCACACAGCCGGCCACGTAAACGTTGATGTCGGATACTTTGTAGCCGTTGCTGTCTAAAAAGCCGATAGCTTTGGTTACGGCGGCTTCTTCTACCGGCAGTTCGATGACGCCGGCCAGCGTGGCCGCATCAACGGTGCGTTTAAGCCGGACACGCTCAATGTACACCAGTCCCAAATCCAGAGCCAACCCCAGCATGGCAATCAGCCCCAAAAAGGCAAAGGTCAGAATAATGAGGCTTTGGCCTTTTTCGCCGGGTTTGGGCAGCCGGCGGCCCGGTTTGAAGTTTTGCATCAGGTGAAATAACCCGTTCATTGTACTACTCCAGTTCCTTCGACAATATTTTCATCCTGCATACTACGGATGGTCATCGCCTTCACACACGTACGGATCATAGTGAGAAAATTCAAAGGTGAGTGTTTTTGGATTGCCGGTGTAACTTACACCGGTCAGTTTCATAACCACAAAGGTTTGAATTTTGTATTTGGCGGTAGACTCGGAGCCGGTAGCGCTGGAACATCCGCCGCCGCCGGGGTTGCAATCGCCATCAAACCAGACCGGCATGCGCATTTCTGTTTGGGTAGCCTGCAAGCCGGAAAGTGCGGTTTTGACCTCGTTTGAGGGGTGGGTACCGGGGTTGGCCGCTACCCAGTCGCCAATGTTAATTTCTGTATCTGGCGGGCTTGAGCCGGGTTCGAGAAAATCTGTGGCTGCGTTGTCTGGGTTTTGCAGGTTGTCCGGAATGCCGTACTGCTGAGGGCCATCGTTAAGT
>RFJF01000629.1 GCA_003695455.1 Chloroflexota bacterium | reverse complement strand
TTGTAACGAATGTTGGTTTTTTTATGCCGTTTTTTCGCCCAAAATCGGCGATTATAACAAATTCTTATGAATTTCTGACGAATTTGTAATTATCCCGTAACTTTTTCTTAATTTTTCCGACTATAATTGTGAGCTACAAAATTGGGGGGAAGGGCGCGTAAGGCGCCATCCTCAAAAAATTATATACCCGGCAAAACATTTATCAGTTCCCTTTGAAGTTTCCTGCAGCGCCGCAGAACAAATTTGTACCCTCGTTCAGCCAGAATTTGCCAGGTATATAACTCTGGTTCACCCACGACGTTGAGCCAGGCTTAATCTCCATTTCAACCTGAAAATTTATTTTTGCCAGCAAAAGCATTGATTGGGTTCTGGCCGGTTGCCCCTGCCTGCAAACTACTCAATACCACGCTGGCTGCACGTTACAAGCTTGCATATCGCTCTTTTTTGGCCGGCCCGGCCCACAGCGACTCTTCTTTTGGTGTGTTCTTTTCACTTCCTTCATTGAAAATCGCACATTTTCCACACCTGATTACACCGATTCCATAATCATTTTGCCGGGCAGCACTACAAGTACAGTTTGGGGCAATATTTCCTGACCCCATTGAGAAAAAAGGCAGATTCAATGAAATATATGCGATTAATCATCATCGCTTTTTTGGTAGGGTTCACCATCTTTTTTAACATCGAGCGACTGGACCTGGCCCACCAAAATGAAATTGACCTGGATTCTGTAGTTTACGTGCTGGGATTTCTGGCCGGTTTGTTGATTTTGGGTATTCCGGCCTTCAGCCGCGTCCGGTTGCCGGTCCATATTGCAGGCTGGGCCGCAATCTACGTAGCGGTAAAGTCAACCCTGTTTCTCTTTTTTGAGGGCCGCCCGTTACTGGGGGGCATTTACACCTACCTGTCCGTTACCGAACTGTCGCTGCTGCTGATTTCTATCTGGCTGGCCCACAAATTGGCCCACGCTGTTCAGGATTTTGAAGATGCAGTTGAAACTGTAACGTTTGCCGGCAGTGATCACCACATTCGGGCAATCTCCGAGGCCAACGAAGCCATTCAGACCGAGATGTTCCGCAGCCGGCACAACCATCACCCGCTCAGCGTCATTGTCATTGAGCCGGATGCGGTTTCCATCCGTTCATCCCTGCACCGGCTGGTGCGCGAAGCGCAGCAATCAATGATGAACCACTACATTACCAACAACCTGGCTATGCTGCTCAACCAGCAGTTGCGCCGCAGCGATATGGTACTGGAACAGCGCGACGCCAACCGGGTGGTGCTGGTTTGCCCGGACACCAACAAAACCGATTCCGAGGTGCTGGTAGAGTACATTGGCGATGTGGTGTCAAGGCAGATGGGGCTAAACATCAAGTGCGGTACGGCTTCATTTCCGCAAGAGGCGCTTACGTTTGAAGAACTGGTGGAGCGCGCCGGGCAGGCCGTAACGCAATTTGACCCGTTGCCGGAGTTGCCGCCGGCAGCACAACCCAAAAATGGAAAAGTAAAAGTTGCCGGACATTCACCCGCTGCATAAAAACAACGCATAAACTTTGGGAGGAATAATGTTTGTATCGTTGAGAATTGGCAAAATTTCACATCCGCAGGCCGGTTGGGTAGAACGCTACCGCCCGGAACGGCGTATTCTGCGCGGCAAAGCGTACAGCTTTGCCAAACGCGCGCTCGATTTGGTGATTGCTCTGTTGTTACTGCCGTTTCTGGCCCCGCTGATGCTGCTGGTGGCGTTGCTCATCAAAATTGAGTCGCCCGGCGGGCCGGTCTTTTTTCACCAAAACCGCACCGGCAAAGGCGGACGCCGCTTTAAAATGTATAAATTCAGAACCATGGTGCCCAACGCCGAGGAAATGAAAAAAGAACTGGCCCATCTCAACGAACTGCAATGGCCCGATTTTAAAATTACCAACGATCCCCGCGTGACCCGCGTGGGGCGCATCCTCCGCAAAACCAGCATTGATGAAGTACCGCAATTTATCAACGTTATTAAGGGCGAAATGAGCTTTGTTGGCCCGCGGCCCACCTCATTCTCTGCCGAAACGTACGACCTGTGGCACACCACTCGGCTTGACGTACTGCCCGGAATCACCGGCCTGTGGCAAATCATCGGGCGCGGCTCCACCGAATTCAACGACCGCGTGCTGCTGGACGCCGTCTACATTGACCGCCGTTCGCTGATGCTGGATGTGGAAATTCTGGCCCGCACTTTCACTGCGGTGCTTCAGCAGAGAGGCCGCCACTAGTGCCCGCCAAAATCGCGTACATTATGTCGCGTTTTCCGCACCTGCCAGAAACGTTCATCCTGCGGGAAATGAACGCACTGGAAGAACTGGGCTGGCAAGTGGCTCTCTATCCGCTGGTGCGGCAGGAACAGGCCGTGATTCACGCCGAAGCCCAGCCGTGGCTGCCGCGCGTGAACCACATTCCGTTTATGTCGTCGGCTGTGGTGGGGGTTAACGCCCGCACGCTCCGCCAGTCGCCGGGGGCGTACGGCCGGCTGTGGCAGCAGGTTGTTCGGGAGAACGCCAGTTCAGCCAAATTCCTGGTTCGCGCCGCTGCGTTGTTTCCCAAAGCTGTGGCTGCCGCCGAGCAAATGGTGCAGGAGGGGGTGGAGCACATTCACGCCCATTACGCCACGCACCCCGCGCTGGTGGCGTGGCTCATCCACAAACTGACCGGCATCAGCTACAGCGTTACCGTGCACGCTCACGATATTTTTGTGCGGCAGGAAATGCTGGCTACCAAATTGCGAGACGCCGCCTTTGTGGCTGCCATTTCAGAATACAACCGCGCCTTTCTGAGCCGCACCGTTGGCCCGTGGGTGCGCGCCAAAACACACGTGGTTCACTGCGGCATTGTGCCGGAGTTGTACGCCCCGGTTCAACACAACGCCAATCCCAAAAAACAACTGGAAATCATTACCATTGGCAGTTTGCAGCCGTACAAAGGGCAGTCCCATTTAATAGAGGCCTGCGCGCTGCTGCGCGATCTGGGCATCCCGTTCCGCTGCCGGATTATCGGCGGCGGCGAGGAACGGTCCCGGTTGGAGCAAACGATTCGTGAAATGGAATTGGGGCAACAGGTGGAACTGCTGGGGCCGCAGCCGCAGGATGAAGTGGCCCGCATGCTGCCTCAGGCCGATTGTTACGTGCAGCCCAGTGTGGTCACCCCCAGCGGCAAAATGGAGGGCATTCCCGTGGCGCTTATGGAAGCGTTGGCCTGCCAGCTTCCGGTGGTTGCTACCGCCATTTCCGGCATTCCCGAACTGGTGCGGCCCGGCGAAACCGGCTACCTGGTTCCCCCCGCCGACGCCGCGGCGCTGGCCGGGGCGCTGAGCAACGTGTACGCCCACCCCGCCGATGCTCACCGGCTGGCTGTTGCCGGCCGGCAGCGGGTGCTGCGCGAATTTTCTCTGCGGCCCAACGTTGAACAGTTGGCCCAATTATTTGAAGCAACCATTCAATCCCAACCCGCCGGCCCGTTGCCGGTGGCCGTGTAGAGGAGTAACCGGTGTCTCAGGCTGCCCCTGTTGATTTTTGCACCACGATGAATTATACCGACGTGCCGCAATTTGCGGCACGTGCCCGGTTGACTCCCCGTCCGCCCACCGGCAAGCTCTCTGATGCGCTGAAAATTGCGGGCCGCGTGTTGCGGCTGGCCTGGCAGGAGGATACGCTGCTGCTGGCCAGTTCGTGGGGACGCATTCACCCGGATGTGCTGGCTTGCGCCATCATTGGCTTTTGGCCGCGCCGTCGCCGTCCGGTTATTGTGCTTTCCGGCTGCATGTGGGAGCCGAATCGGGGTTTGCGCGGCCTGCTGGAAAAAATCGTCATCAAAATGGCCGACCGGGCTATCCATCGCTACGCGGTGCAATCCACCGAAGAATTGACAGTGTTTCCGCAGGTTTGGGGGGTTGACCCGGCCAAACTGCGCTTGTGCCCGTTTTGCGTGACCCTGTCACACCAGGAGTTGGCCGCTGCCAACGCGCCGCTGCCCGCGAGCGTGCAAGCCCACGGCGATTATATTTTTGCCGGCGGCAATTCCCATCGGGATTACGAACCACTGCTGGCCGCGGCCCGGCAACTGCC
>RFJF01000628.1 GCA_003695455.1 Chloroflexota bacterium | reverse complement strand
GTATTAATCCATTCCAGATTGCGGATCAAAATGAAGTTGGGAATAAGCGTCACAATCGGCGGCACCACCAGCGCCGAAATGTAGACCAGAAATAGCTGGTCTCTAAAGGGAAACCTGAGCCGGGCAAAGGCGTAAGCGGCGGTGGAACTGAAAAATACCTGCCCCACGGTAATCAGCGCGGCAAAAATAATGGAATTGCGCAGGAACAGGAAAAAGTTGATGGATTGCCCGGAGCCGCCCGCCGCCACCGATGCCGACGAATCCACCAGCCCCAGCACGCGCTTGTAGTTGTCTAGTGTGGGTTCCACCGGCATCAGCGAGGTGGGGTCGGTGAACACCTTGTCCGGCGCGGTCAGCGAGGTTCGGATAACCCACCAGAAGGGAAAGAGCGTGGTAAACAGAATGACCGCCATTACCACCCAAAGGGTGAAACGGCCCAGGCTGAATGATTTTTTAACGCTGTTTTGCGGTTGTGCCAGTGCAGTCATTGTCAAATCCCTCCTAAATATCCGATTCATCGGCGCGCATGATGCGCAGTTGAACCAGGCTGACCACAATCAAAATCACGAACAGGGCAATGGCAATGGTAGTGGCGTAGCCCATGTTGAAGCGCTCAAAGCCCTGCTCGTAAATAATCCAGGTGATGACCTCGGTGGCGTTGGCCGGGCCGCCTTTGGTGGTGACGGCTACAGTGTCAAAAATCTGGAACGAGCCGATGATGGACGTGACCAGCACAAACACCAGCACGGGGCGCAGCAGAGGCAGGGTAATTCTCCAGAACATGTTCCACTCCGAGGCCCCGTCAATTGCGCCGGCCTCGTATACATCTTTGGGGATGGATTGCAGCCCGGCAAAAACCAGAATGGCCGTGTATCCCACGTGCCGCCAAATGTTGATGCCGGCGATGGTGGCAATCGCCTGGTCCGGCGACCCCAGAAACGGTTGGGCGCCGATGCCAATCCACGCCAGAAAAGCGTTTACAATGCCCAGTGTGGGGTCCAGCAGCCACAGCCACAACAGCCCCACCACCACATTTGCCATTAGCCACGGCATTAAAATGATGCTCCGTACCACCACCGAACGCGTCAGGCGGTCCATCATGACCGCAATTAAAACGCCCAGTACGGTTTGAATGGGAATGTTCCAAAGTACATACTGCACCGTCACCTTCAGCGAGTTCCAGAATTCCGGGTCCTGCACCAGATTCCGGTAATTTTCTGAGCCGACAAAGGTGGGGTCGCTCAGCATGTTCCAGTCAGTAAAGCTGATAAACAAGCCGCGTACCGCCGGAATGGCGTAAAAAATGAGAAACCCCAAAAAACTGGGGATAATGAAAATCCAGGCCACCCACGTTTCGTTATCGGCCCAGGATTTCATCAGCGACGGTTTATTTTGTACAACGGCTTCTTTGGCACTAACGGCCATCTCTTCCTCCTGTCAGAATGCAGATGTCAGATTCCAGAATACAGATTGCTGGTTGGGCCAAACCCAACACTTTTGTATTTTTTTGCCGCCTCCCTCCTGCAATTCCTGCGATTGCCGATGCGCAACCCTTTGCCACCCCGTGTGCTTTTTGGTACAATAAAAACGAGCGCAACTCAAAAAGAGCAATGGGCGGCTTGACCGTACCACGTAAAACTTGTTGTGTTCACCTATGGGGTACCGGCGAAACTTGGCGGTTGAGCGGTACCCCGTTTTGATTCTCTTACAATGCGGCGCCGGCTGAATTTGGCGGTTGAGCGGCGCTTGCTTGTTGTCTCCGGTTAAAATAGCCCGGCGCTACCTCAGGCAGACTCCCGAACAATCAACTCAACCGGCAGGTTGAGCGGCGAAAACGCCGCCTCCGGATTTTCAATCATCGCCAGCAGGCGTTCGGTGGCTTTTTGGCCCAACTGGTACTGGTCAATGCGTACCGTGGTTAGCGGCGGCGTTACCAGCGAAGCCAGCCGGGTGTCGTCAAAACCAATCACCGCGCAATCATCCGGCACACGGCGGCCCAACGTTTGGCAGGCCTGAATGGCGCTCACGGCCATCAAATCATTGTAGGCAAAAATAGCGGTAATCTGGGGTTGTTCGGCCAGCAGGCGCAGGGCGGCCTGGTACCCCTGTTCCAGGGTGGGCGCTCCGGAGAGAATGAGGTTGGGGTTGGCGGGCAGCCCGTGATTTTGCAGACCATCCAGAAAACCGCGCAGGCGCTGCCCCGGCTGGTCAATCCCGGATAGTCCATTCAACATGCCAATTTGGGTGTGTCCTTTGCCCACCAGATAATCTACCACTTGCCGCGCTCCGCCGTAATTGTCGGTGGTGATGTGCCCTACATTTGTGTAGTTGAAGCGGCTGTTGATGAGTACCATGGGCCGGAACTGCTCGATAAATTTGGTAAATTCGGGGTACTGGTAGGGGTGAGGAAACAGAACAATGCCGTCTACGCCCTGCGCCGACATGGTTTGCAGGGTGCGAAGTTCTTCATTTTTTGCCTCATCGCTGTTGGCAAACAGAACGCTGTAGCCGGCAGGCCGGGCGGCGTCCTGTACGCCGCGGGCCACGTTGGGGAAGAAGGGGTTGGTAATGTCAGAAATGATAAAGCCGATAGTGAAGGTGCGTTTGGTGGCCAGCCCCTGCGCCACCCGGCTGGGTTGGTAGCCCAGCCGCTGGACGGCGTCTAGCACCCGCTGTTGGGTGGCGGGACTGATTTCGCCCTTGTTGTTGATGGCGCGGGATACCGTTTGGCGGGAAACACCGGCGGCCCGGGCCACATCTTCGATGGTGATGTTTTGCTTCACTGCGGCCAACCTTTCCGTGAACGCTCACGTGAGCGCTCACGGTTATCATATCAAAAAAAGAGAGTCTTGTCAACCCCCAATTTTAAATTGATTGGATGCGTATCAGTTGGGGTTACTCAACAGCCCAGCCCCGTGCCCGTTCCACGGCGTTCAGCCAGCGCTGGTAGCCGGCGTCGCGCGCGGCGGCGGAGAGGTGCGGCTCGAAGATGGTGGGCGTGCCGGGCAAGGGCGGCAGGTCATCCGGCCCGGCCCACACCCCGGCCCCGATGCCGGCCAACAGGGTAGCAGCCCGCGCGGCCAGCTCGGTGAAGGCGGGGCGCACCGTGGGGATGCCGGTCAGGTCGGCCTGTATCTGGCAGGCTTCGTCACTGGCGGCAATGCCGCCGCCGGTGCTCATTTGGGGGACGGTCAGGCCGGTTTCGGCGGTGATGGTTTCCAGAATGCCCCGTATCTGGTAGCCCAGCGATTCCAGAAAGGCACGCACAATGTGCGCCCGGCTGCTGCCGAGGGTGAGTCCCAGCAGCGTGCCGCGCGCGGCGGGGTCGTTGTGGGGCACGTTGAGGCCGGTGAAGGCGGGCACAAACAGTACCCCGCCGGAATCGGCCACCGAGGCGGCCAGCGGGCCAACTTCTGCGTAATCGTCAAAGAACCGGGCCTGCTCTTTCATCCAGCGCAGGGCCGCGCCGGAGACGGTGGTATCGGCTTCAAGGCAGAAAGTGTGCTGCGGGGGGCCGCCCGCGTTCTGCGCCGGCAAGCTCCAGGCGTGGTACACGTTCAGTTTCTCCTGTTCCGGGGCGTAATTGCCGGTGACAACGTCCACAAAACTGGCCGTGCCGTGACTGCACTCGGCGCTGCCGGGCCGGTAGCAGCCGTGACCAAACAGCGCGGCTTGCTCGTTGCCAATCATGGCCAGCACCGGCACATCGGCAGTGTCGCCATCCGCGGCGGTGATGCGCAGATCGCCAAAATGGTGAACGGTGGGGACTACCCCCGGCAGAATGTGGGCAGGAATATTGAGCACGTCCAGCCAGTCACGCCAGTACTGCCCGGCGCGGAAGTCGAACAGACCCATTTGCTGCACCAGCGAGGTGTCCATCCAGTAGC
>RFJF01000055.1 GCA_003695455.1 Chloroflexota bacterium | reverse complement strand
TTATAGCATAACGCGGCACGCCTCAAAATCACCGGTGGGGGAAGTGAGCCGGTGCAGCCGGCCTGGGGACACAAAAAAGCCCGGCGGGTGCAAAACCTGCCGGGCCGGATTGATGGGTACTGCCGGATGTCAGTCGTTCAGGTGCAGTTCGATGGGTGCGCCTTTGAAATCAATGGCGCGGTGCGAGCCATCGCAGAACGGTTTGTTGGCCGACGCTCCGCAGCGGCACAGGGCGATGGTGGTGCCCGGTGTGGTTTGCTCGTTGCCGTCGGCGTCGGTGTAGGTGGCGCTACCTTCAATCAGGTACGGCCCGTTTTCTCGTGCTCTGATTTTGCTTGCCATGGTTCCTCCTCGGAGTGTTAAATTTATTAAATTGCCGAATTTTTGACGCGGCTCACTCTTCAATTCTTACGTTTTTGGGCGTGGTTCATTAGCTCATAACATTAACTTTACAAATTTGTCGACTCTGCTGGACACCTTCGGAAAACGTAAAGCGTAAAACGTAAGGATTTTGGCCTGAATCACGCATTACGTTTTAACAGGGTGTGCAAACTGGTCAATTTGTAAAGCTGTTCTCCGGGAATATACGAACCACGCCAGGCTCACGATGCGTTGTGCGGCTGTTCCGCCGCCGTCTGGCTAAACTCGGTGCGAACGCGGAGGCCGCTTTTTTTGTCGAACAGGTGAATTTTTTGCAGATGCAGCCGGGCAGTTTGGCCCACCTCAAAGGTTTCTTCCGCCGGGCGCAAGGTTTCAACGGTGTGACCCGCCACGTCAATCGTCAGGCGGGTGAGTTTGCGCAACGGCAGCGGGTGCAACTCCGCCACCCGTCCGGTCACGCCAAACGTAGCCGGCTCGCCGCCAATATCAACATCCTCCGGCCGCACCCCGACGGTGAATCCGGCCAGTTCCGGCAACACAAGCGCACCGTCCAGCCGGCTGATGGCAGTTGCATCGGGGTCAAATCCCAGAAAGTCGGCCACAAAGAGGCTGGCCGGCTGGTGATAAATGACGCGGGGGTGGTCAACCTGCTCAATGGTGCCGGTGTTCATCACTGCAATCCGGTCGGCCAGACCCAGGGCCTCCTGCTGGTTGTGAGTCACGTACACGGTGGTCACGCTGAATTCGCGCAGCAGCCGCTTGAGCTGTACCCGGTAACTTTGCCGCAGTTGTTCGTCAATGTTGGCAAACGGCTCATCCAGCAGGAAGAGTTTGGGGTCGCGGGTGATGCAGCGGGCAATCGCCACCCGCTGGCGCTCGCCGCCGGAGAGGTGGGCCGGTTTGCGGTCGAGCAGATATTCAATGTTTACGCCCATCAATTCGCTGGTGCGGCGGTATCTTTCCTCGGCTTCGCGATCCAACTCCGGGGTGCGTTTTTTGAACAAAAAATAGGAGAGGATGTTGGCTTTGGCGGTGTACTGGGGGTAGAGCGCGTAATTTTGAAACACCATCCCGATTTTGCGCTCGCCGATGGACAGGCGGCGGGTATCTTTGCCGTCAAACAGCACCTGCCCGGAATCGGGGTGAATGAAACCGGCGATGAGCCGCAGCAGCGTGCTTTTGCCGCAGCCGCTGGGGCCCAAAATGACGGTCACTTTGCCGTTGGGCAGCGATAAATTGAGATTTTTAAACGCAAACACAGGTTTGGGGTTTTCGCCGGCGGGCGCCGGGGCAAGCGGCTGCACCAGCGCTTTGGCGCTGTCAGCAAAACTGAGATCGCCGTAAAATTTTTTGAAGACGTCCCGCAGTTCGATGGTAGCCATAGCACAGTCATTATACGGAATCGAGGGCGCTTCTCAAAAACGACGGGCAGACCTGCGCCGCGCCGGTGATTACTTCAGCGGCATCAGCCAGGCATCGTCCGGCAGGCGAGCGCCGTCCGGTCCAAACGCGGGCAGGCGTTCGCCGGTGGCAGGGTTGTACAGCCCCAGCGCGATACTTGCCACCTGGCTCAAATCCTCGCCGGGGGGGAGCAGGTGGATGTCCTGCACAACTTGCCCCGGCTGCCATGCCGAGGTAGGATACGCCCCACCGGCGGGCGGGCCATCGGCCTGGCTGCGCACAAAACCGTCGGCGGCGCGGAGGTGGACAAACACGGTGAAGTCAGTCGTTAGCGGTGCATCTGTCTGCCACGTGAGTAGCAGCGCCCGCACCGGCGTATCATCCTGCTGAATGGTGTGCAGCCGCGCCTCCAGCAGTTTGATGTTTTGTGCCGGGCCAAACGCGGCCGTCGGTGGCTCGGAAAAGCGGTGGGGGTCATCAGGCAGGACGGTGAACAGGTCGTCGCCGGCGTACACCCCCAGCGGCAGAAGCGCCGGATTGCGCCAGGCGCGGGCGCGGTCGGTAGTCTCCCAGCGAGTCCGGTCCAGCGGCGTTTCGCCGGGGTGGACCAGCAGAAACAGCGCCGGGGCGTCGCTGCCGGCGGCCAGCGATTGCAGCGCGGTGACCGCGGAGTCATCGG
>RFJF01000627.1 GCA_003695455.1 Chloroflexota bacterium | reverse complement strand
CGGCGGATACACCGAAACAGAGATTCAATCCATCCCGTTTGCAGAATTTATTCACCCTGATGACCGCGAGATGGTTCTTGATTTTCACCGGCAACGGCTGCAAGGCAAAGAACCACCGCAACTGTATTCTTTTAGAATATTCAACAAAGCCGGCCAATTAAAATGGATGGAAATCAATGTGGTGCCAATTATGTGGGAAGGCGCGCCCGCCACCCTTTTCTTTTTGAACGATATTACCGGGCGCAAACAAATGGAACTTGAACTTGAATTGTCTCATGCTGAACTGGAAGCCCGGGTTCAGCAACGCACAGCAGAACTGACAACCGTAAATGAAAAACTGCAACAGGAAATTGCAGAACGCACGCGGGTTGAAGCAGCCCTGAAAGATTCACATGAACGGTTGTTGACCGTACTCGACAGCATTGACGCCGATATTTACGTGGCCGACATTGAAACGTATGAGATTTTGTTTATGAACAAGCACATACAAGAAACCTTTGGCGGCAACCTTGTTTCAAAAATCTGCTGGCGTGAATTTAGAAATGAAAACGGACCGTGCAGAATTTGCTCTAATTCGCTTTTACTTGACGCGCACAACCAACCCACCGGAGTCTACATTTGGGAGGGACAAAATCCCATCACCCAACAATGGTACATCAACCATGACCGCGCCATTCAATGGGTTGACGGCCGAATGGTGCGATTGCAGGTAGCCATTGATATAACCCAGCAAAAACAGGCTGAATCCCAAATTAAAGCCTCGCTCAAAGAAAAAGAGGTGATGCTGCAAGAAATTCATCATCGGGTAAAAAACAACCTGCAAATCATTTCAAGTTTGCTAAACTTGCAATCCGCGTATGTGAACGACCCGCAATTGGCTGATATTTTTCAGGACAGCCAACACCGTATCCGGTCAATGGCATTGATTCATGAAAAACTGTACCGCTCAAAGAATTTAGCGCAGATAAATTTTGCCGAATATATACAAGACCTTTCTGCATCAATGTTTAGCGCGCAGAGTTCAACGGCTAAAGGCGTTACACTTGAATGCCACGTATTGCCAATTCTGCTGAATATCGATCAAGCTGTACCCAGTGGTTTGATTTTGAACGAATTGCTTTCGAACGCACTCAAGCACGCCTTTCCCGGTGGTGGGCCGGGCAAGGTGACGGTAGACCTGACCGCCACTAATCAGCAAATTCACCTGGCCGTCAGTGACAATGGCATTGGGTTACCGCCAGATTTTAATTTTGACCAGACAGATTCACTGGGGTTGCAACTGATTAACACCCTGGTTGACCAGCTTGACGGCTCAATTGAATTTAACGGACAAAACGGCACCCGGGTTGAGGTCAGGTTTCCCAAACACGCTGAAAAACACAGAAACATCTTATGAAAACTTCTCCTCGTATCCTGATTATTGAAGATGATATTGACGCCCGCGAGTTTATCCGCTACACGCTTGAATTTAACCACTTTGAGGTAGTGGCGGCGCCTTCAGGCGTAGAAGCACTCATTGTACTGGAAACCGACGCCGAATTTGATGTTATTTTGCTGGATATGATGCTGCCCGGAATCGATGGCTTTGAAATGCTGCGTATTATTCAGGAAGACCCGCTGCTGTCTCACATCAGGGTAATTATTTGCACAGCCCTAACATCGGTTGAAGACAAGGTTAAATCGTTTTCATTAGGTGCGGCAGATTATCTGGTAAAACCATTTGAAAGCCGGGAACTGGTTGTTCGGATTGAAACCCAGATAAAAATGAAACGGGCCGAACAGGAAATCAGCACGTTGGCCAGAATCCCGGAAGAAAACCCAAACCCGGTTTTGCGGATAGCCCCCGACGGCCACCTGTTGTACGCCAACCCCGCTGCCATCACCCTGCTGCAATGGTGCCACACCCTGCCCCAATACCCGGTTCCGGAATCGTGGTTGGGTACCATTAGCCACGTACTCAAATCTAACCGGCGGGCCGAACTTGAAATTACCTGCAACGACCGCACATTTCACTGCCTGTTTGTGCCGCTGGTCGAGCTTAATTACGTAAATGTGTACGCCAACGACATCACTGCCCGCCTGCAAATTGAGAGAGAGTTGCGCGCCAGCGAGAAGCGATACCGGCAGGCCATGGAAAATTCTCCCAACCCAATTTTCTGCATTGAACAAGACGGACGAATCACAATCTGGAACCGCGCCTGTGAAACAATATTTGAATGCCCGGCCAACCAGGCCATTGGCCAACCGTATCAGGAAATTCTGGGTCTGGAAAATGCCGAGGTGCAACGCGCGTTAACGGTAATGGTTAACAATGTGTTTAATTTTCAACGCTCGTTCAGCGATGTACAGCTTACCATAAAAAACAAAGACGGCAGCCAGCGAATCATGAATTCGCGGCTGTACCCTATGCTCAACCTGTCTGGCAGCGTGCAAGCGTGCGTATTTGCCAACACAGACATCACCAGCCGGATACATGCCGAACAAAGCTTGCGCAGCGCCAACACCCAACTTCAAAAACGAGTCAGGTCACGCTCATCAGAGTTGGAACAAATCAACCGCATGTTGAAAATTGAGGTCAACGAACGCCGCCAAACAGAAGCGGCATTGCAGGAAAGCGAAGCCCGGTTTCGCCAGTTTGCCGAAAATATTCGGGAAGTTTTTTGGATGGCGGCGCCTGAATTGGAGAAAATTTTGTACGTTAGCCCCGCCTACGAAAAAATCTGGGGCAAATCACGAGAAAGCTACTACGCGCGTCCGGAGTCATTTTTGGATGCCATTCACCCCGAAGACCGCGACTTCGTGCGTGAAGCCATCAGGCTGCGCCAGCGCGAGGGCTACCGGCGCAAAGAATACAGCGTTGAATACCGGTTGGTGCGCCCCGACGGAGCCGTACGCTGGATTTGGGATCGGGCATTTCCCATCCGCAACAAAGACGGCGAGGTGTACCGGGTGGCAGGTGTGGCTGCAGACATCACCGAACGCCGGCGTGCCGAGGAACAACTCAAACATTCGCTACACGAAAAAGAGGTGCTGCTGCAGGAAATCCACCACCGGGTAAAAAATAACATGCAGGTTATTTCAAGCCTGCTCAGTTTGCAATCTGATCATGTTTCTGACCCGGAAACCCGCAAAATGTTCGCTGACAGCCAAAACCGTATTCGCTCAATGGCGTTGGTGCATGAAAAACTGTACCGTTCCCAAAACCTGGCGCAAATCAACTTTGCCGAATACATTCGGGATTTGGTTTCGTTTCTGTCGCGGTCGCTGGATGCCGCCCGGCAGGGTGTGCAGGTAGACATTGCAGCCGACAGTGTGCTGCTCAATATTGAAGTAGCCGTACCCTGCGGGTTAATCATCAATGAACTGATGACCAACGCGCTCAAGCATGCGTTCCCCAACGGCCGGCAAGGCAAAATCCGGGTTGAATTGACGGCCAAAAACAGTCAGTACCAGCTTTCGGTCACGGATAACGGTGTGGGGTTGCCGGAAAACTTTGCGCTGGGCCAAACTGACACACTGGGGTTGCAACTGGTTGAAACGCTGGTTGACCAGTTGGACGGCCATTTACACCACGTCAAAACATCGCAGGGCACTACTTTTCAAATCACATTTCCGGTTCGATAATTCAGAACAGGTTGATTCCAGCCACCAGCAGCCCGCCGGCAATGCACAAAAACAACAACCCGCCCAGCGCAATGCCGGCTACGGTTGTGGCGTCCGGGCCGCCGGCAAAATCTACCGCTTCCCCCTCGATGGCCTGCTGCAAGCCCCGCGAAATCTGCGCGGCGTAATCTCCCGCCGATTGGCGGCCCACGCCAACCCACTGCCACGTTCCGTTGGATATCGGCAGTACAAATTTTGTGGCCGGGCTGGTGTCCACCGCGGATTCAACATCGCTACGCGAAAACGTTTGCCAATCGCCAATAATGTAGTTGGCCGCCTCTATCCCCGCCGCCGAAAACGGTTCGCCGGACATGGCCGCTACCGCCTGTGATGTAACCCCCAACGGCACAACCTGCAAACCGGGCAAATCGTGCCGCAATTTGTCAACCACAATCCGGCCCAGCCGGCCCTCGCCGCCATCTACCACGGCCACGGTAATCTCTGCCAGTTGCGCCGCCTGTTCGCGGTCGGCCAATTGCCCGTCGGCGCGAATGGCCCACCAGTGATACAGCCACACTGCCACCGCCAGCACAGAAATCACAAAGGCATCCAGCACCTGGTTCAGGCCTT
>RFJF01000626.1 GCA_003695455.1 Chloroflexota bacterium | reverse complement strand
TCCAGTTGCCGTACAGCCCGGTGCCCACCAGTGGCAACAGCACCACCACCAAAAATGCAATGAGCAATTTATTTTGAATTCGACTAAATGGTTTCACGTGGGTCTGACCCAACAGTAAAATTGAGCAGACGTTATTTTACCACAAATGGAGCAAACGGGGAGAATGGCAACTCAGGCCGAAACAAATCCCTGCTGAATGGCGTAACGGGTCAGGTCACTGCGGGTAGAAAGCTTAAGTTTGGCCGAAATGTTGTCCCGGTGGCGGGCCACGGTACGCGGGCTGATGCCCAGGTGTTCGCCAATTTGTTTGTTGGTCAGGCCCTGGGCAATGAGGGTGAGAACCTCGATTTCACGGCTGGTGAGCGTGGAGTTGTTTTCAGGTTTTGCCGCGCCGCCGCGCTGAAGATAATTGTCAACCAGCGCGCCGGCTACCGATGCGTGCAGATACACCTGCCCCTGGTAAACAGACTGGATGGCGTTGAGCAGGTCATCGGGGGCGGCCCGTTTGGGTACGTAGCCGCTGGCGCCGGCTTCAAGCATTTGCAGCAGGTATTCGGCCTCTTCATGGATGGTGAGCGCCAGCACGCGGGTATCCGGGCACCGTTGTTTTAGTTGCCGGGTGGTTTCAATGCCGTTCATTTCCGGCATGGTCACGTCCATCAAAACAACGTCGGGCCGGCAGGTAGAAGCTGCGCGCAGCGCCTCTGCCCCGGAGCCGGCTTCGGCTACAATTTCCATGTCGGGTTGGGCATCAAGCAGCATTCTCAACCCGGCGCGCACAATATCGTGGTCATCCACCAGCATTAACGTAATCGGGGACATGGGTTTCAACTCCGGAATTTACAAGAGGAACCTGAATAATCAGACGTGTGCCGGCGTCAGGTTCGGACTGAATTTGAAAATCGCCGTTGGCCAGACGCACCCGCTCTGCTATGCCCAGCAGTCCGGTACCCTGAGACGTGGCTTCGGGGTCAAAGCCCTGGCCGTTATCGGTGATGTTCAGCCGGACGGTACCATTGTTGCAGCGCAAATAAATTGTGGCCTGGGTGGCGTTGGTGTGGCGGGCAATGTTGGTAAGTGCTTCCTGGGTAATTCTAAAGAGGATGGTTTCCAGTTGGCCGGGCAAGCGATTGGGGTGTTCATCCAGGTCAACGTTGGTTTTGATGCCGGAAAGTTCGGCAAAATTTTGCGCGTAGTGACGCAGTGCGGCTTCAAGCCCCACGTCGTCGAGCAGGGCGGGGCGGAGTTCGTTGACCAGCCGGCGCATATCGGCCAGGCCCTGCACTGCCATTTTTTCTAGTTGAGCAAGCTGCGGTGCAACCACATCCGGCTTGTGGGCCGATGCCTGCGCGCCGCGCAGGCCCAGCGCCAGCCCGGTGAGCAACTGTCCAAATTCATCGTGCAGTTCCCGGGAAATGCGGCTGCGTTCATCTTCCTGCGCGGTTACCAGCCGCTTCAAAAATTCCTGGCGCATGGCGTCGCGGTGAGCAATTTCCTGCCGCACCCGCTCGCGCACCGCCGCCAACTCTTGCCGCCGAATGACTTCAAACGCGCGCAGGGCGCGAATGGTGAACACGGCAATCATCACGGCCAAAATGGCCCGCACCAATTGAATGGGCATCACAAACCAGACTTTAAAGGTGTCTGTGTTGATGACATTGGCCGGAAAAATGGGGGCCGGAGTCACAATAAATTGGCCCACCACGCCGTACAGGGCAAAAGCAACGGCCGCCCACAGCAAGTCTCGGGCAAATTCATGCTGGTTGAGCCGCAAAAATGTTTTGCGCTGAACCAGCAACGCGCCGGCTGCCAGCACCGCACCGGGAATACCCAGCATGTAGCGGGCCAGCGCGTCGGCGGCCTGCGGCCATGCATCTGCCTGCCAGTTGACCCACCAGCCAAGTAAGGTTACGCACAGCCCGTACAGCAGTAACATGCCCAGCCCAATCCAGAAATCGGGGTAGGGCATTTTTTTAACAGGGCGCAGCATTTGCACGCCAAATGCAATCAAAGACGCAAATGAAACGGCCAACAGCGTTAACCGCAGAATGGCAAACCCAACATTTGGCTCAAAATCATACGCCTGCCGGCCAATCAGGGCGAACATGTCTACCCATTCATGGCTGCCGTGCAAAATTCCAAACACGGCCAGCGGCCGCATGGCGCGGCGGAAGGGGGTCGGTTCGCCCCGGCCAATTTCCAGCGCCACGGCCAGCCCCATGGCAAAAAAGGCCAGGCCGTACACAAAATAAATGTGGGGAATTCGCTCGTTAAATAACCATTCCATATGCGTATTTTAGTTGGGTTAGCGGGTGATGGCGAATCTGAATGGCGGTGAGCGGCGTGGAGCAGAGGCGTGGCGGGCGGGTGGCAATTCACCCGCCACGCCTTTGGCGCGGGTTACTGGCGCGGCGCGCCGGCATCAATCCATTCTATCAGCCAACCCAGCGCTTCCGGGGGCAGCCGGTTGGGGTGCCCTTCTTGTTGAATGGTGACCAACGGACTGTCTGCGCCGTTGCCAAAAATGATGGCCGGCCCGGAACTGCCGCCGGTGGTGGCCCAGGCGTAGTTGTTCAGGTAGAGACCGCCGGCGGCCTCGCCCTGGCTGCCGTGGCAGGGCACGCACCGGTTTTCCAGAATAGGGCCAATCAAATCAAACCAGTTGAGCGGTGCGTCCGGGTAGCGGGGCAGCGATTCATCCAGCACGTTGCTGATTTCAAGGATTTTTGGTGAATCCAGCCCGGCAAATTTCCACTCGGTGGCGTGGCAACCGCTGTTGGCGCAGTAACTGGAGTTATCTGTGCCGCCGGGGTTGGCGGTGGTGTGGCAGCCCTGGCAGGTGTCGTCAAACGAGAAACGGTGGGCAGACATCCAGTTGCTGTCGCGGTGAGATTCCGGCTCAAACGGCTCTTCCACGGGCAGCAGCGGGCGGGTGCCGTCGGGCCGGTCTTTCAGCGGGATGGAGTGGCACAGATTGCATTCCAGCCGGATGGTCTCATTTTTCTGGTTGATGTGCTTGCCATCGTGGCAGCGGAAACAGCCGGCCCAATCTTTGTGTTCCAGGTTGTTGGGGTAGGTGTCCCAACTGACGGCCATATCGGGGAAAACACTGCGCCGGTACAGGGTAATGAGTTGTTCAATGGCGGCGTTCAGTTCCTCGGCGTTTCTGGTCATATAATCAGGCCAGTTGGTTTGGTAGTACGGTTCCAGCCCCCGAATGGCTGCCAACGCATCATCCAGAGTGGGGTAGGGGCGTTCCATGACGGCCACCGCGTTTTGTTTGAAGTAGGGAATATCGGTGGGAATGATGCCGCGGGCCATTGCATCGTCAATGGCATCTGCGGGGTGGGGGAACTCGTGGGCCACACGGTTGTGGCAGTTGCCGCAATCTACGGTTTTGATGCGGTCCTGATTTTGCTCCACAAAATCGGCGGGCAGATTGGCCTCAATATCCACATATTCCGAGCTTTCACCTGTTGCCGGGTCTGTGACCCGCACCCAGGGGATTTCCTGCTCCAGATGGGGGTCGTCGGTGGCAATGTATTCTACGGGGTTGTTCACGTGCCAGTGAATACCCTGCCCGTATCCCTGTTCGGCCAGACCGCCGCCCACTTTCATTGCCAAATGGGTAATGGATGGTTTATCGCTTTGGGCGGCGTCAAAGCGCACTATTTTGCGGAGCTGGTCATTGGCGGGGTTATCGGGGTTGTGGCAGCGTTCGCAAATCTGGTCAGACGGGCGCAGGCTTTTGATGTAAATAGGGGCCTCGTATTCGGCGCCAATGTAGCGGAACACGTGGGCCAGATCGCCGGCTTTGCGGGTAAACTGGGTGGCAATCAAGCCGCGGCCAATGTGGCATTCTACGCAGGCCACGCGGGCGTGCGGCGAATGCAGGTACGATTCATACTGGGGGGGCATGGTGTGGCAGGTGGTGCCGCAAAATCCGGAACTGTTGGTGTATTCCCACGCCGCGCCGGTAAAGGCAAAAATGATTAATCCAAAGGCAACAATAGCCAGGTAGGGCAGCATCCGCACCCACCACGACGCGTTACGGTCCGGGGTGATGAAGCGGTTGAGTTTCTCAAACATTGGCGGCCCTCCGGGATTGGATGGAACGGAAAATCAGGTAAACCAGCCCGGCGATAATTGCAGCAACTCCCAGGAAAATCAGGGCGCGCAGCCAGCCCCAGGCTTCAAACTGGGTATCTGGCACGGGGTACTGCCCCGCCGAAGAAATGGGCGTAGGCGGCGGGGGAGAGGTAGGCGTGGGGCCGGGGCCAAAGGCCGGCGCGGATGCGTTGGAAACAATGGTGCGCTGCACGTATTCTATGGTTTGCGCGGCCCACTCCGGCCCTTCGCCGGGGCGGGTGTGGCAGGTGTTGCAGGCGTTGGGCATGGCTTCTGCGCCGCCGTGTTCAAGGCTGGCCTGCGGGTTGGGCTGGGTGAAGCTGTGGTTGTGAATATCGTACGGTACGGCGCTGGTTGCCATTTTTGGCATGTGGCAATCGGTGCAGAGAAAATCGCGTTTGCCGGTGGCTTTATCGTGGTAGGGGGTGTGTTTGATGATGGCTTGTTTGTCAAAATGGCAGTTTTGGCACAACTGGTTGAGCGGCGCTTTCAACTGGGTTTGTCCAATACCGTTGCTGTGCGGGCTGTGGCAAGAAACACAGGCTGTGGTTTCTGATTGCGGCATGCGGCTGTCGCTTTGCCAGTCCATGTACTGCTGGTGATGTTTTTTGGCGCTGCCGTCGGGCCACACGGCGCTGTCATCGGTGGTGAAGGTGAAGTGGTCGGTCAGGGAATCGCCGGGGCGGTAGGTGGCGGGAAACGCCAGCCCGTCCGGCGAGGTTCCACGGCTGTGGCACGCGCCGCACACCTGATCGTCTACTTCTTTGAACGGTTTTACATTTTTGGGGTCATCGGCGTGAGCTTCTCCGGGGCCGTGACAGGCTTCGCAGCCAATGCCAAATTCAACAAAGCCCCAGGTTTTTGTGTTCAGCCCGGTCACGTGACAGCCGCCGCAGCTCTGCCGCCACTCTTTGTCCTGCCATGTGTCGGCGTTGTAGGGAACCCACTCGGCGGTGGCTACGTTCCACTGGGCGGGCAACACGTAAAAATTGCCGTCTTCCGATTGGGTCAGGTAGCGCTGTTTCCACTTGCTGCCAATGGTGTAGGCCACATCGTCGCGGCCAAAGGTCAGGTCGGGGTCCAGAATGTTAAAATTGCCCACAATCACGCCGGGTTTGTTGTTGGGGTTCTGAATCATGTTGGCGTGCAGAGTGTCCTGCCAGGCGGCATATTTTTTATCGTGGCAGCCAAAACAGCGACTGCTGCCCACGTAGCCTTCGGCGGGCTGGCCCAGCCCAACGCGCGGCCTGATTAAATCCACGGCCCATTTTTCTGTGCGACCGGTGTGGCAACTCAGGCAGTTGGCGGGCATACTGTTGAGGATGTCTGCGGGACGGTCAATCTGGTGACTGCCGTGACATTCTGCGCAGGCGGGAAATTCCGGGTTGGGAGTGTCTGATTTGTGCAGCGGGCTGTGCGGTGTGTGACAGCTTTGGCAGCGTTCAGAAACCTGTTGGGCAAATTGGCGGCGGGTTTCAACCTGTACCGGCTGGTGCGGAAACTGGTAGTGGGCGCGGGGGCGGTGGCAACCGGTGCAGGTAATCTGGTTGTCCGGGCTGTGCGGCGATTGGTTGAGTGCTTCCATTGGCACGTGCAGCGGCAGAGTCTCGCCGGAGGGCAGGGTCAGTTCTTCCTGCTTGTCGGCGTGGCAGGTGCGGCAGGCCGAATCGGGCAGCGGGCCGCCGGCGGATGCGGTTTGCACGCCCAGTATTCCGCCGGTGAAAAGGATGAGTAAAATTACGGAAAGTTTTAGTGGTGTCGTCATTATCATTTTCTGCCGACATCCCCGGCGGGGCTATTTTTCTGATTTGTTGGCGCTACCGGACAGGGCGCGGTCGTGGTAGCCGAGCGCCATTTCAGACAGGGCTTCATCGGACACAAAGGTGGCCGGGCCGCCCTCAAAGTGACAACTTCGGCAGGCAAATTGCAGGGTCAGGTAGGGTTGGGCGGTGCTGCCGTCATCGCTGAACTGGGCTGTGGCGCGCGGGTTAATGGCAAACAGGTGGGTGCGGATGTCGCCGGTGTGCGCATCGGCGTTGCCCAGCGCGCTTTTGGTGACGCGCGGCATGTGGCAATCCAGACATTCGGCGTGTTTGCGGTCGGTGATTTTCTGGTAGTCGGCTTCGTCAAAGTGGCAGTTTTGGCACGGGGTTTTCATGCCCACGCCTTTGGCGTACTTCACGGTTTGGTGCGGGTCGTGGCAATCAACGCAGTTCATCACCCGTTTACTGCTCTGGAACATTTCTTCAAATTGTTCGTGGTGTTTAATAAAGCCGCCGCTGGCATCAATTTCGGTCACATCGCCCCGGCGGTGACATTGACCGCATGATTCGCCGTCGCGGTCAATTTTCATATCTACCTGTTTGGGGGCGTTTACGTGGTTGCTGCCGGGGCCGTGGCAGGCTTCACACTGGATGCCGGGTTCAGCCCACGTGCCGATGATGCCGGGCAGTCCATCCTGGTGGGTGCCTTCGGCGTTGTCATAGCCGGTGGTGTGGCAGGGGCCGCAGTCGTACGGTTTTTCTTCGCCGGCGTGGTAGGGAACCCAGTTGCCGCCCATGTCAAGGTCATCGTTGTACAGGTTGTACTGGGTGGTGGCATTTTCATCGCCGGTAATAATAAAGCCATCCTTATCCAAAAAACGAGCTTTCCAGCCGTAACCGCCAATGACGTAGGTAATGTCATCCCAGGTGTAGCCATCGGGCGGGTTGGGTACTTTAGAGAAGGGATATTTGGGCGGCTGGCCGTCTACAACTTTGTTCAGTTTGTAGGGGTGGCCGCTTTTCATAAAGGTGGCATAAATGTCTTGGTGACATTCCTGGCAGGCATCAGTCCCCACATATTCCGGGGGAGTGTAGCTGAGGCCGTCTTCGCCGTCTTTGCCGTCTTTGCCGGCGGGGCCGGGAGGCCCCTGCGGGCCTTGGGGGCCCACTTCGCCCTGGGGGCCGGCGGGGCCTTGCAAGCCTTGCGGGCCGGGTTCGCCGGCGCAGGCTGTGATCATTGCCATAATGATGGTGAGGGAGATTAAAAGTATCAGTTTCCGCATGGGTGTATCCTCATCAAAAAATGGGAGAGTAACCCCCGGAGGCAATTGCTGCCTCCGGGGATGTGGCCGCTTCAGATGAAACGGTTGGGTTGCTCCGGTGAGGTTGATGGGCAACGGGAGAAGCGCCGGAGCAACTGTCAGGTGGTGTTATTTGTTGGCGCTGCCGGCCATATCTTTGTCGTGGTAGCCTACAGCCAGATCAACCAGCGCTTCGTCCGTTTGGACACTGGCCGGGCCGCCATCGTAGTGGCAGCCTTTGCAGGCAAAGTCAAGACCCACGTACGGGTTGGTGAACTTGCCATCTTCAGTGAACTGAGATTCAGCCAGCGGGTTGATGGAGAAGAGGTGGCCGCGGATATCACCGGTGTAGCGGTCGGGGTCACCCAGGGCGCTCTTGGTAGAGCGGGCCATGTGGCAATCCACACATTCGGCGTGTTTGCGGTCGGTGATTTTCTGGTAGTTGGCTTTTTCAAAGTGGCAGTTCTCGCAGCTGTTGTTAATGGAACTGTCAGGGCCTTTGCCGTACTTGGTTGATTTGTGCGGGTCATGGCAGTCAATGCAGTTGAGAGCGGCGTGTTTTGAGGCACGCATTTCTTCAAACTGCTCGTGGTGTTTGGTAAAGCCGCCGCTGGCATCAATCTGGCTGATGTCGCCACGCCGGTGGCAGGTGCCGCACATATCAGCATCACGGTCAACTTTCATGCTGACGTTGTAGGGGTTTTCATTGTGCAGGCTGCCGGGGCCGTGACATGCTTCACACTGGATGCCGGGTTCGGACCATGTGCCGATGAGGCCGGGCAGGCCATCCTGGTGGCCTTCGGGGTTGTAGCCGGTGGTGTGGCAGGTGCCGCAGTTGTAAGGCACTTCTTTTTCGCCGGCATGATAGCCAACCCAGTTGTCGCCCATGTCAATGTCTTCATTGTACAGGTTGTACTGGGTGGTGGCGTTTTCGTCGGCGCCGGTGATGATGAAGCCGTCTTTGTCAATGAAGCGGGCTTTCCAGCCGTAGCCGCCAATCACGTAGGTGATGTCATCCCAGGTGTAGCCTTCCGGCGGATTGGGAACTTCAGAGAAGGGGTATTCGGGCGGCTGGCCGTCTACAACTTTGTTCAGCTTGTAGGGGTGGCCGGATTGCATGAATTCATTGTAGCGTTCTTCGTGACATTCTTTACACGATTCACGCCCGGCGTATTCGGGAACAGCAGCGGTTTGCACGTTGTCAACGCTGCCCAAATCGGCAACCAGAGCTTGTGACCCCAGTGATACGTCGGCAACCGGCGGAACCACTACGCCGCACTGTGCCGCAACCAACAGTAACACTACAAGTAAGGCGGATATTACTAAATACTTTTTCATGGTACTCCCTCCAGAGTACAAATTTTAAAATAGGTGTGTGGCAAAACTTACTACTGTGGCAATACTACTAACGGAACAGATAATTTACTTTCTTCTTGCGATACTTGCCCTCCTTTCAGAATCCAGGCGCTGTGTTGGCTTATTCACCGGCCAACACGCCTTGATTATCCACAAAATTACGCATTGCGCAAATTGAGTATGAGTAAAAATACCCATATTCGACATGGTACTTTGTTGTGCTGTTTGGGTATAGTGACGTTTGTCACATAAATTAGTGACATTTGTCACTGCTGAAAAGATGTAAAAAATGGCGGTGTTGGTTGTGAGGGCGTGCCAAAAAAATACGGCCTGCAACAACTTGCAGGCCGTATCTATCGGCAAAGTTTTGGTTGTGTACGGTAAAAATGAACGCCCCCGGCAGGATTCGAACCTGCGACCATCGGCTTAGAAGGCCGGTGCTCTATCCACTGAGCTACAGGGGCAGATGCGGTTAATTATAGTGGGCGGTGTAATTTGGGCAAAACCGGGGAATAAATCTAATTCTGAGCTTCTTCCGGGAAGATGCGGTGGATGCTTGCCAGCAATTCTTTGGGGCCAAACGGTTTGGTAATGTAATCATCTACTTTGGCTACCTGCAGCCCCAACACTTTGTCAATGCTTTGCGCGCGGGCCGTGACCACAATCACCGGAATGTTTGCCAATTCTTTGCTGGCTTTCATTTGGCGGTACACTTCCCAGCCGTCAATATCAGGCATCATCAAATCAAGCAGTACCAGGTCGGGCTTTTCCTGCCGGATGATTTCCAACCCCTGCATTCCACCAACGGCCCCCAGCACCTCAAAGCCTTCGCGTTCAAGTACCAGGCGGGTCAGGTCAATCATTTCAGCTTCGTCTTCAATGCAGAGGATGCGCTTTTTGCTCATTGCAGGTTAAACTCTTCCCAAAACTTTGGCCAAACTTTTTCTCAAATCTTCCGGCAGAAAGGGTTTGGTAACGTAATCACTCACGCCGGCTCGTTCGCGGGCAATTATTTCTTCAAACGAACTGTTTCTGGCGGTTACAATGATAACAGGAATATGTTTGAGCGCGGCGTCGGCGCGCATTTCTTTGTACACTTCCCAGCCGTCCATTTCCGGCATCATCACATCAAGCAGTACCGCATCCGGCGGGTTTGCTCGCATGGCTTTCAGCCCCTGGGTGCCGCTGTGCGCTCCGTCAACCTGGATATTCTGCGATTTCAAAATCAGACTCACCAGCTCAACAACACCGGGTTCGTCATCTATACATAAAATCCGTGCAGAGTAGCTCATCTCTTCCCCTGTTAAGCATCGAAGGTCAGTTTGTTCAACGCTTAAAATCAGAATAGAGTGGATAGTTCAGGAAATCCGGATGCGTGTGGTTTGCGGAATATCCCCACCGGCAATGATTTGCCAATTGTGCGGCCAACCGCCATTTTGAGCGGTGTTTGCACCATAATTTGGCGGCAAAACTTTTATGGAATGATACTCCAAACGCACATTTTTCGCAAAGGGCAATGGCTGGGTGATTGTCAAAGCCGCTGCCCGATTTGGTGTTACAAGTTTAACATAAAATACGCGTCCCCGGAAACCAGCGCGCGCAGCAGCGCCAGCACCAGTAACACAATCATCAGCAGCACCGGCGAGGCCAGCGAAAAATATTGGGCATACGGTTGCAGCGCGGCAAGCTGCGGAATTTTTGACAGCGCCGCGGCCAGCGCCTGCCGCAAATACTCAACCTCGCCTGCCAAATGCTCATTTTTAGATTGCAACCGTGCTAACTCCATTTTGTAATGCTCTACCTGGTCACGCGGAAAAATATCAAACGCTGATTTATTGGGTTGCTCTTGGGGCACGGTCAGCTCGCAATCATCGTTTTATTTTACGGGACGCGCCAAGCTTGTGTCAATTTTTGATTGATGTTTGCAGCGGGCTTCTTCTGTTGCAGCCGGTTCTTGGTTATTTGCTGTGAAACAGGTACAATGTGCCGGATTTGTATTTTGGATGGTGAATTTGAACGCAGAACACATTTCCGGCCGCCGCACAGCAGCGCTGCCAATCATCATTGGGGTGGCCGCGCTGGTTTTTGCGGCAGACCAATTGACCAAATATTGGGTGGTGCAAAATATTCCACTGTACGGCTGGTGGAGTTTTACAATCCACACCGGCCGGCTGTTCAGAATTATTTATGTGACCAACTCCGGCGCGGCGTTGGGCGTGTTTCCGCAACTGGGCACTATTTTTATGGTGATTGCCATTGTGGTGGTGGTGGGCATCCTTATTTTTCACCGGCGATTGCCCGTTGAAAGCCCGTGGGTGCGGCTGGCGCTGGGCCTGCAACTGGGTGGCGCGCTGGGTAATCTAACCGACCGGCTGGTGCGCGGCTCTGTGGTTGATTTTGTAGACATCGGTTTCTGGCCCATTTTTAACCTGGCAGATGTGGCAATTGTGGTGGGTGTGGCAATTCTGGCCTACTATTTTTGGGAAGAAGAGAAGCAACTGAATGCCGCCAAAAATAATTCACTTTGATGTTGATGAAGCCTCCATCCGGCTGGACCAGTATCTGACCAAAATGATGCCGGAGCTTTCGCGCTCGCAAATTAAAAAACTCATCCGGCAGGGCGAAGTGTGGGTAGCCGGGCAAACAGCCAAAGCCGGCGCGCCGGTGCAGCACGGCGACCGGGTATCGGTGCGCGTGCCCCAACCGTCGCCCACGGCGCTGACTCCGCAGGATTTGCCACTGGAGGTGCTGTTTGCGGATGATGATGTGCTGGTGGTGAACAAGGCTGCCGGAATGGTGGTTCATCCGGCGCACGGCCACGCCGGGGGCACGCTGGTTAACGCCCTGCTGGCCCGCTACCCGGATTTGGCAGCAATGACTCGGCTTGACCCTGACTCGGTGTGGCGGCCGGGTGTGGTTCACCGGCTGGACCAGGACACATCCGGGGTGATGGTGCTGGCCCGTACGCCGGAGGCGCTACACCATTTGCAGCGGCAGTTCAAACAGCGCACCGTAGAAAAAACCTACCTGGCGCTGGTATTTGGGCATCCGCAGGCTGCCGAGGGTATTATTGACGTGCCGCTGGGGCGCGACCCGGCCAACCGGCAAAAGTTTGCTCCCCGCCCGGACGGCAAACCGGCACGCACGCACTACCGGGTGCAGGCCGGCTTTGCCGGGTACAGTTTGCTGGTGGTGGGGCTTGAAACGGGCCGCACCCACCAGATTCGGGTGCATCTGGCGTGGCTCAAATGCCCGGTGGTTGGCGATACGATGTACGGCCGCAAAAAAAATCCGCTGGGGCTGAGGCGGCAGTTTTTGCACGCCTGGAAGCTGGCGTTCCGGCATCCGCGCACAGGTGAGGCAGTCTCTTTTGAAGCGCCGCTGCCGCCGGAATTAACGGCGGTACTCAATCAACTTGAAGGTGCGTAAATGCGAATCAAAACGGGGCGCAAAACTTTTGCGCCCCGTTCATTTTTGCGGTGAAAAAATCTAGAAATTGTTCCGACGCATCATCTTGCGCCGCGCTTTTCTGATAGCGCGTTGTTTGGCAATGCGCCGTTGTTCGCCTTTTGAAACAAACCATCGTTTTTTGCGGTAGGTGCTCAAAACACGGGTTTTGATAATTTCTTTGCGGAACCGTTTCAGAAGTGAGTCTTGCGATTCGCCGCTTCTCAAATTCACACTCATTTGTTGTCACCCCCTTTCTGTGCCGGATAAAAAGCACGCAAACGTGCTTTATGTCAATTAGATATACGGACACAGAGGCGGAGATGTCCCCGCCTCTGTTCAGCTCCGTAGTTTACCACAGGGTGGTAATTTGCGCCATCTGTTTAGATGGGCATGGTAAATTCATCGGTGGCTGAAGCCGTGGCCTCGCCCGAACCGTTATCGCCGGACAGGTCACCGCCGCCCAGCAGGTCAAGGGCTTCAAGTTCCAGCGCGTCCAGTTCATCAACCGAGGGTTCCTGTTCCTCGGCCGGGTCATCTACCCGGAAATCCTCACCAACCTCTTTGTCGGGATAGTAGCGGGCGTAGCCCGTACCGGCAGGAATCAGCTTGCCCAAAATCACGTTTTCTTTCAGGCCAAACAGGTCGTCCCGTTTGCCTTCGATGGCGGCCTGTGCCAGCACGTTGATGGTGTGCTGGAAGGAAGAGGCCGACAGGAAGCTGTCGGTATTGAGCGCCGCTTTGGTAATGCCCAGCAGAATTGGCCGCCCGGTGGCCGGTGTTTTGCCTTTTTCAATCAGTTCGTTGTTCATGGCCTGGAATTTTTGGAAGTCCATCAATTCGCCGGGCAGGAACTTGCTGCCGCCGCTGGTTACCAGCCGGACCTTGTTGGTCATCTGGCGCACAATGATTTCAATGTGTTTATCGTGAATGGGCACACCCTGCGAACGGTACACTTTTTGGACTTCGTCGGTCAGGTACAGTTGCGCGGCTTGCCGCCCCAGCACCTGCAAAATCCGGTTGGGGTTGAGCGAGCCTTCAGTGAGTTGTTCGCCCACGGCCACGTGGTCGCCGTTTTGCACGCGCAGGCGGGCCGCCGATTCGATTTCGTATTCCTGCTCTTCTACGTGCTCCCAGCGAATGGTGACCACGTTGTCTTCAACCTGCACTTTGCCGCCGTGTTCGGCCACAATTTCCTGGTCGTCCAGCACGGCAAGTTTGGCTTTGGCGGCAATTTCATCGCCGTCTGCCACCAGCAGGGTCCACTCTTCGGGGATTTCAAAATCTTCGCGCCGGATTTCTGAGGCAATCACTTTGAGCACCCGGCTGCCGTCTTCGTGGCTGACAATTTCTACCCGGCCGTCCAGGTCAGAAATAATGGCTTCGCCTTTGGGGTTGCGGGCTTCAAACAACTCTTGCACGCGTGGCAAACCGTGGG
>RFJF01000625.1 GCA_003695455.1 Chloroflexota bacterium | reverse complement strand
TGTGGTTCGACTGGCGGCCGTCCGGGTGGGTCACGGTCAGGCCATCGCGGCGCAACGCCCGTATCTGCTCCCGCCAGTGCCCGAACAGCGTCACGTTGGCAACACCATCCAGCTTACTGCCAAACAGCGTGCCCATTGCGCCCACACCAAAAATGACCACGTTACACAAAGGTTGTTGCTGTGCCATCAGATTTCCCTTTCTCCGTACAGGAAAAGCTGTAATTCATCTTCTTTGATAGTAAAACTGTGTTCTTCGGCAGGGAATGTGCCAGCCTCCACATCGGCAATGTAGGCTTTAAAGGCATCGAGCATGGGCTGGCGCAGGTGAGCGTACTGCTTGACAAATTTGGGGATAAATTTATCGAACAGGCCCAGCACATCGTGAAAGACCAGCACTTGCCCGTCGCAGCCGGGGCCGGCGCCAATACCGATGGTCGGCACGGTCAGTTCGCGGCTGACGGCCTGCGCCACCGAGGCCGGCACCGCTTCAAGCACAATCGAGAAAACCCCGGCGTCTTGCAGGGCCAGCGCGTCCTCCCGAAGCCGGTGGGCAGACTCGGCGGTTTTGGCCTGCACTTTGTAGCCGCCCAGCATGGTGGCGGTTTGCGGGGTCAACCCCAGGTGGCCCATCACGGGGATGCCGGCCCTCACAATGGCCCGCACGGTTTCCAGCACCTCGGTGCCGCCTTCCAGCTTGACGGCATCCATACCGGCCTCTTTGAGAAAACGGCCCGCGTTGCGCACGGCCTCGGTGCGGTCAATCTGGTAGCTCATAAAAGGCATATCGCCCACCAGAAACGCGCGTTCCGCGCCCCGGCTGACGGCCCGGCAGTGGTGCAGCATCTCGTCCACCGTCACCGAGACGGTGTTGGGGTGGCCCAGCACCGTCATTGCCAGCGAATCGCCCACCAGAATGATGTCTACCCCGGCCTCGTCCACCAGTTTTGCACCGGGGAAGTCGTAGGCGGTGAGCATACTGATGCGCTGCCCTTTGCGCTTTTTCTTTTGCAAATCCAGAATGGAAACCTTGTTTGACATACGCGCCTCCTCTGAGCAGGAATCAGGAGGCGGGAGTCAGGGAGTGAGCAAATGACGAACGACGAGTGACGAACGACGAGTGTGCTACCCTGCTACCCTGCTACCCTGCTTCCTGCCATAACAAAAAAACCTTGCGGCGGAAGCCGCAAGGCTCAGAGGCACAGAAAAAGCGCAGTCAACGGGCTGTCTCTTTCCGGATGCTTTTGAGCGCCGTCTCGGCCGCAAAGGGTCCAAGCGACTTCACACCTTGAAAGATGAGTGAATGTAGGTTGTCCGTTCACTGCCGGTTCATCCGGTCAGCGACGAAGAAATTATACCACAACCCATGTGGAGGAATCAAAAAGTCCCCAATGTTCGGACAATTGGGGACTTTTGGGTAACGGCAAAAATCAGGCCCCGGCTTTATCCACCGCTGTTTGGCGAATAGTTGCCGCCTCCTGCTCTCGGGCGGTGAGCATTTTGTTGAGCGCGCTCATGTAGGCGCGGGCGCTGGCTACAATAATGTCGGTGCTGGCGCCGTGGCCGCTAAATGTGCGCGCCACCTGCGCGCCGGTTTGGGGGTGGGTGCTGAAATCGCTGTGGCCGTTTTTGGGTTGAATCCGAATGGTGACCTCGCCAATGGCGTCAATGCCTTCGGTGACGGCCTGTACCACAAACTCGGTCAACACATTGGGAACTTCAACAATGCGGTTGATGGCCTTGTACACAGCGTCAACCGGCCCGGTGCCAATGGCCGCATCTTCCAGCACGTTGCCTTCGGCGTCGGTCAGGCTGACGGTGGCGGTTGATTTTACGTGGTCGCCGGCAGTTACGTGGATGCTGTTCAGCTTCCAGATTTCTTTGGGCTGGTAAAATTCGTCGGTGATAATCGCTTCGATGTCGGCGTCGGTAACCACCTTCTTTTTATCGGCAATGCGTTTAAAACGGGCAAACGCCTGGTTCAATTCATCTTTGCTCAAATCATCGTAGCCCATTTCTTCCAGCCGCTTGCGGAAGGCGTGCCGCCCGGAGTGCTTGCCCAGCACCAGCGCGCTGGAGGACAACCCCACGGTTTCGGGCCGCATAATTTCATAGGTGGTGTGATGTTTGAGCATGCCGTCCTGGTGGATGCCGGCTTCGTGGGCAAAGGCGTTGGCGCCCACAATGGCTTTGTTGGGTTGGATGGGCATACCGGTGTAGGCGCTGACCATGCGGCTGGTACGGGTAATCTGGGTGGTGTCAATGTTGGTGGTCACGTTAAAGTTTTGCGGCCGGGTGTGGATAGCCATCACCACCTCTTCCAGGCTGGTGTTGCCGGCCCTTTCGCCGATGCCGTTGAGCGTGACTTCTACCTGGCGCGCGCCGTTGTGAACCCCGGCCAGCGTGTTGGCCGTAGCCAGGCCCAGGTCGTTGTGGCAGTGGGTAGACCAAATGGCTTTTTCTGCGCCGGGCGTGTTTTCAATGAGGTATTTCATCAGCCAGCCGAACTCTTCCGGGGTGGTGTAACCCACGGTATCCGGAATGTTGATGGTGGTGGCCCCGGCCTTGATGGCTTCGCCCAGCACCACGGTCAAAAATTCGGGGTCGCTGCGGCC
>RFJF01000003.1 GCA_003695455.1 Chloroflexota bacterium | reverse complement strand
CCATTGAGCAGTTCTGGATCCGGGCGTTGGATGTTGCCGGCAGCGGCGCGGGTCTGCTGCTGCTGTGGCCGCTACTGGTGCTGGTGGCTGTGCTCATCAAAATGACCTCGCAAGGGCCGGTCTTTTACCGCGCCGTGCGGATTGGGCAGGGCGCACGTCCCTTTGTGCTATACAAATTCCGGACTATGGCCGCCAACGCCCACCGCACCGGGCCGGCCATCACCGCCAACGGCGACCCGCGCATCACCCGCGTAGGCCGGGTTCTGCGGCGCACCAAGCTCGATGAACTGCCGCAACTGTTCAACGTGCTTCGCGGCGAGATGAGTCTGGTGGGGCCGCGGCCGGAAGACCCACGCTACATCCCCCTCTACAACGCCGAACAGCGGCAGGTGCTGGCCGTGCGGCCCGGAATGACCAGCGCCGCTTCAATGCACTACCGGGATGAAGAAATCATTCTGGCCGGCGATGATTGGGAAAAGGTGTACCGCGAACAAATTCTGCCCCACAAGCTGGCGCTGGACCTGGCCTACCTGCAAGAGCGCAGCGCGCTGAGCGACCTGCTGCTGATTGGCCGCACGGTGGGCGCGTTGTGCCGAGCCCAGCACGGGCTGAATTTACTGCTTAAGCTGCGCAACCGCCACCTGTTGTTACTGGATGCTCTGATTTTTTTACTCACGCCGGCGCTGGCTGTGGCCCTGCGGCTGGAAGGCGTGGCCTGGTGGCCGCAGTTGGCACCGGCGCTGCTTTTTTACACCGGCGTGTCGCTGCTGATCAAGATTGGCATTTTCTACCTGCTGGGGCTGTACCGCCGCTACTGGCAGTATGCCGGCGTCAACGATCTGCTGGAACTGGTGATTGGCGTAGGCGCGGCCACCTTCATTATCATGGGGCTGTTTATGGGCGCGTTTGATGTGCTGGTCGGGTACGGGCTGGCCATGTATCGCAGCGTGCCGTTAATTGACGGCCTGCTGACCGGGCTGGCAACAGCCGGCACGCGCTTCGGGCTGCGCAGCCTGAACTATCTCAAAAGCCAGCATCAGGTTCGATACGGCGGCCGGCGGACGTTGATTGTGGGCGCGGGCGACGCCGGCACGCTGGTGATGCGCGAACTGCGGGCCAACCCGGCGCTCAACATGGAACCGGTGGCTTTTGTGGATGACGACCCGCTGAAAGTGGGGGCCACCATCCACGGATTGCCGGTGGCGGGTGTCTGCAACGACGCCCCGGCGCTCATCAAACGGCTGCGTATCCGGCAGGTGATGGTCGCCATTCCCTCTGCGCCGCTGGGCCGCCAACTGGAACTCACCGAGCGCTGCCGCCGGACCGGGGCCGACACCCACAGCCTGCCGGGCGTGTATCAAATTCTGGCCGGCCACAAAACCGTCAGCCCCCTGCCGGAAATTGACGTGCACCAACTGCTGCACCGCCCGCCGATTGAAACGGACCGGGCCGACGTGCAAGCTAGCCTGCGCGGCCAAACCGTGCTTGTCACCGGCGCGGGCGGCTCCATTGGCAGCGAGTTGTGCCGCCAGGTGGCAGGCTGCGCGCCGGGCAAACTCATCCTGCTGGGCCACGGCGAAAACAGCATCTTTGAGATTGGCCTTGATTTGCGGCTGCACTTTCCCCGGCTAAAAACCTGCCCGGTGATTGTGGATGTGCGCGACGCCGCCGGGGTGGAGCAGGTGGTGGAACAGCATCGCCCGGATGTTATCTTTCACGCGGCAGCCCACAAACACGTGCCGTTTATGCAGAGCCACGCCCACGAAGCCGTCAGCAACAACATTCAGGGCACCCAAAACGTGCTGGCCGCCGCCGAAAAATTCGGCGTGCCCCGGCTGGTGATGATTTCAACCGACAAGGCCGTCAACCCGACCAGCATCATGGGCGCTACCAAACGGATGGGCGAACTGCTGGTGATGGCCGCCGCGCAACGCAGCGGGCGGGCCTACATGGCCGTTCGCTTTGGTAACGTGCTGGGCAGTCGCGGCAGCGTGCTGCGGGTCTTCAAGCAGCAGATTGCCGCCGGCGGGCCGCTGACTGTGACCCACCCGGAGATGCGCCGCTACTTTATGACCATTCCGGAAGCGGTGCAATTGGTGCTGCACGCCGGCGTGCTGGGGCGCGGCGGCGAGGTGTTTGTGCTGGATATGGGCAAGCCGGTGCGCATTCTTGATATGGCGCTGGAATTAATTCGGCTGGCCGGGCTGGAGCCGGAACGGGACATCAACATTGAATTCACCGGCATCCGTCCCGGTGAAAAGCTGGATGAGGAACTGTTTCTCTCCAGCGAACATTACCGCCGCACCAAACACCAGAAAATCTTCCGGGTCACGCACAGCGGCGCTCTGCAAATAGAGGCGCTGGAAAACGTGGTGCAGGAACTGCTGGCGCTAACCCGCCGCAGCCGCCATCTCAACGCCGCCGACTCGATTCAGGATGCGCTGACCCACATCTGCTACTACATTGACAAATACCAGCCCCAAGCCGCCGTCTCTCCGGCCAAATCAAAAACACACCCGCAACAAGGCCCGCTGCGCCCCGCGTCCCTCATCCCTAATCCCTAATCCTTACGCCCTGATCTCTCCAAAAATCGAGGTGTCCCATCAATCCGCCAACCGTTATTGCCGTCAACAACCACAAAGGCGGCGTTGCCAAAACCACCACCTGCCTGTCGCTGGGCGCGTGTCTGGCCGAGTTGGGGCAGACGGTGCTGCTGGTAGACCTGGATCCGCAGGCACACCTCACCCTGTCGCTGGGGATTGAGCCGGACAGCCTGCGCCGCACCGTGGGCGATTCGCTGCTGGGCAGCGGCACCCTGACAGGCATCAGCCGCGAAACGCCGGTGCTGGGGCTGGACATTGCCCCGGCCAACCGTGAGTTGGCCCTGATTGACAAATTGCTCTATAGCCGGCCCGGCTACGAACAGCAACTGCGGCGGCAGTTGCAGGCCATCCCTGCCGCAAGTTACGACCTGATTTTGCTCGACTGCTCGCCGGCGATGAATACGCTGACCCTCAACGCCATTACCGCCGCCGATTTGCTGCTGATCCCGGCGCAGGCCGAATATTACGCCGCCCGCTCGCTGCGGCAAGTGGTGCGGCTGGTGGCGCTGGTGCGCCGCAAAACCAACCCCACCCTCGATTTTCGCTTTCTGGTGACCATGTACGACCGGCGCAACAAAGTCTCGCGCCTGCTGCTGGCCCAAATGCAGCGCGACCTGCAACCGCGGCTGTTTGAAACGGTCATCGGCATTGATACCAAACTGCGCGAAAGCCCTGCTTTTGCGCAACCCATTACGCAGTATGCCCCCAAAACCCGCGCCGCGCAGCAGTACCGCGCCCTGGCCAAGGAACTTATGACGTATGTTCGACAAAAATCTGCAAGACCGGCTCGAGGGGCTGTTCTCCGGGCTGGATGAGCCGGACACCGGCCT